>DASYJZ010000024.1:0-6016 GCA_035995965.1 Longimicrobium sp.
GTCTGCGGGAGCGCGTCCAGGCGCACGAAGGCGCTCGGCACCATGTACTCGGGGAGCGCCGCGCGCAGGTGCTCGCGCAGCGCCGCGGCGTCCGCGTCGGTGACGACGTAGGCCACGAGGCGTTTGTCGCCGGGCACGTCCTCGCGCACCACGGCCAGGCAGCCGGAGACGGCGGGGTGGCGCCGCAGCGCCGCCTCCACCTCGCCCAGCTCCACCCGGAAGCCGCGCAGCTTCACCTGGTTGTCGGTGCGGCCGAGGATCAGCAGGTTGCCGTCCGGCTGCCAGCGTGCGCGGTCGCCGGTGCGGTACATGCGCGCGCCCGGCCCCGCGAAGGGATCGGGGACGAACTTCTCGGCGGAGAGCCCCGGCCGGCCGAGATACCCGCGCGCCACCCCCGCCCCGCCGATGTACAGCTCGCCGGGGAGGCCGACGGGCACCGGCTGCAGGTGCGCGTCGAGGACGTGGAAGGCGAGGTTCTGGATCGGCCCGCCCACGGGGACGGCGCCGCTGCGGTGCATCCCCGCCGGCAGCGCGTACGCGGAGCAGCCGACCACCGTCTCGGTGGGCCCGTACTCGTTGAGCAGCCGCACGCCCGGCGCGTTCTCCTGCCAGAACAGCGTGGTCTCGGCGGAGAGGAAGTCGGCGCCGATCACCAGCGTGCACGCGGCGTCGCGCGCCTCGTCCGCGGTGAGCAGCGGGGTGAGCAGCGAGAGGTGCGTGGGGGTGATCTTGATCAGCCCGAAGCCCGGCCGACTGCGCAGCACGTCCGCCAGCGCCTCCACCGGCGACTCCTCCGGCAGCAGCCGCACCGGCCGCCCGCAGAACAGCGGCAGCAGGTTGGTGAGGGTCAGGTCCACCGCCATCGACGAGAAGACCGGCGCGCCGTTCCCCGCGTCCGCCCCGTAGAAGCGGATCCCCCAGTCGATGTAGTTGCAGACGCCGCGGTGGTGCATGGCCACGCCCTTGGGCCGGCCCGTGCTCCCCGAGGTGTAGATGACGTACGCCAGGTTCTCGCAGCCGACCGCGGACTGGGGCCGCGCCGCGCTCTCCCGCGCGATGCCCTCGTCCGCGTCCACGCAGACGATGCGCACGCCCTCGCGCGCCGGGATCCGGTCGCGCAGCCGCGCCTGCGTCAGCACGACGGAGACGGCGGAGTCGCCCAGCACGTAGCCGATTCGCTCGGCGGGGTGCGCGGGGTCGACGGGCACGTAGGCGCCGCCGGCCTTCATCACGCCGAGGATGCAGGGGAGCAGCTCCACCCCGCGCTCCAGGCAGATGCCGACGCGCACCTCCGGCCCGATGCCCATCCCCCGCAGGTGGTGCGCGACGCGGTTCGCCCGCGCGTCCAGCTCGCGATAGCTCAGCGATTCGCCGGCGAAGGTGACGGCCACCGCGTCCGGCGTGCGGTCCGCCTGCGCCTCGAAGAGCGCGTGGATGGTGGTGGCCGACGGATAGGCGGCCGCGGTGCGGTTCCAGGACTCGATCCGGCCCCGCTCCTCGCCGCCCAGCAGGTCGAGCCGGGAGATGCGCAGCTCGGGATCGGCGGCGACCTGCTCCAGCACGCGCGTGAGGTGCGCCACCATCCGCCGCGCCGTGGACGCGTCGAAGAGGTCGGTCGCGTAGGTGAGCGCGCCGTCGAGCCCGTCGTCGCTGGTGGAGAGGGCGAGGGCCAGGTCGAGCTTGGCGGTGCCGTTCTCCCAGTCGGCGTAGCGCACGTCCAGGCCGGGGAGCGCGGCCGCCACGCCCTCGTCGCGGTGCAGCTCGAAGAGCACCTGGAAGAGCGGCGAGTGGCCCAGGCTCCGCTCCGGCCGCAGCGCCTCCACCAGCCGCTCGAAGGGCAGCTCCTGGTGCTCGTACGCGCCCAGCGTCACCTCGCGCACCCGCCGCAGCACCTCGCGGAAGCCGGGGTCGCCGGAGAGGTCGGTGCGCAGCACCAGCGTGTTCATGAACAGGCCGATCAGCGGCTCCACCTCGCCGCGCGTGCGCCCGGCGAGGGTGGTGCCCACCGGCACGTCGGCGGTGCCGGCGTAGCGCGCGAGCAGGGCCTGGAAGGCGCCGAGCAGCACCATGTACAGCGTCGCTCCCTCGCGCCGCGCCAGCGCCTCCAGCCGGTCGCGCAGCGCGCGCGGCAGGGCGATGGGCTCGCGCGCGCCGCGGTAGCTCTGCATGGCCGGGCGCGGGCGGTCCGTGGGCAGCTCCAGCAGCTCGGGCGCGCCCTCCAGCCGGCCGCGCCAGTACGCCAGCTGCCGCTCCAGCAGCTCGCCGGCGAGGTGGCGCCGCTCCCACGCCGCGTGGTCGGCGTACTGCACCGCCAGCTCCGCCAGCGACGACGCGGCGCCCGCGCGGTACGCCGCGTACAGCGCCGACAGCTCCCGGTAGAGGACTTCCAGGCTCCACCCGTCGGCGACCACGTGGTGCATCGCCAGCAGCAGCACGTGCTCACCGGCCGCCAGCCGCAGCAGCCGCGCGCGGAAGAGCGGGCCGTCGGCGAGGGAGAAGGGACGCGCCGCCTCGGCGTTCACGCGCCGGCGGACGATCTCCTCCAGCTCGACGCCGGCCGCCGCGGGCGCGTCCTCCACCGCGAGCGTGAAGCCGGCGAAGGGCGCGATCACCTGCACCGGCGCGCCCTCCAGCTCCCGGAAGGTGGTGCGCAGCGCCTCGTGCCGGCGGACGATCTCGCCCAGCGCGCGCTCCAGCGCCGGCACCTCCAGCGCGCCCGTGAGCCGGAGGGGGACCAGGACGTTGAACAGGGTGCCGCCCGGCTGCAGGCGGTCGAGGAACCAGAGCCGCTCCTGCGCGAACGAGAGCGGGAGCCGCCCGGTGCGGTCGATGGGCGCCACCGCGGGAAGCGACGGCCTGTCCTCGCGCCGCAGCGCGTCGATGCGCACCGCGAGCCCCGCCACCGTGGGCGCCTCGAACAGCGCGCGCACCGGCAGCTCCACCGCGAGCGCCGCGCGGACGCGCGACACCACGCGCGTGGCCAGCAGCGAGTGCCCGCCCAGCGCGAAGAAGTCGTCGTGCGCGCCCACGCGGCCGCGGCCCAGCACCTCGGCCCAGATCGCGGCGAGCACCTCTTCCACCGGCGTGCGCGCGCTGGCGGACTCCTCGTCCGCGTGGGCGTCGGGCTCCGGGAGCGCGGCGCGGTCCACCTTGCCGTTGGGCGTGAGCGGGAGCGCGTCGAGCGAGACGAACGCCGCGGGGACCATGTAGTCCGGCAGCGTGTTCCGTAGATGCGCCCGCAGCGCGTCCGCGTCCCCCGCGCCGACGACGTACGCCGCCAGCCGGCCCTCGCGCGCCACCACGGCGCAGTCCGCGACGGACGGATGCCGCCGTAGCGTCGCCTCGATCTCGCCCGGCTCGATGCGGAAGCCGCGCACCTTCACCTGGTGATCGACCCGGCCGAGGTATTCCACGGTGCCGTCCGCCAGCCAGCGTGCGCGGTCGCCGGTGCGGTAGAGGCGCGCGCCGGCCGCGCCGAACGGATCGGGGACGAAGCGCTCCGCGGTGGTCGCGGCCTGGTCGAGGTAGCCGCGCGCCACCTGCGCCCCGCCGACGTACAGCTCGCCGGGCACGCCGACGGGCTGCGGCCGCATCCCCGCGTCGAGCACGTAGACGCGCGTGTTCGCGATGGGCCGCCCGATGCTCGGCGCCCGCTCGCCCTCCGCGGCCACGGCGCCGGAGGTGGCGACGACGGTGCACTCCGTCGGCCCGTAGTTGTTGCTGAGTGCGAAGGGCAGCTCGGCGGATGGGCGCGCCTGCAGCCGGTCGCCGCCGGTCAGCAGCCAGCGCAGCGCGGCCGTCCGCGGCCACTCCAGCGCCAGCAGCGGCTCCGCCAGCGGCGTGGGGACGAAGGAGACGGTGACGGCGCGGCCTACCAGCCAGTCGCGCAGCGCGGGCGGATCGGCCCGCACCTCCTCGGGCGCGACGTCGACCGACGCGCCGCGGGTGAGGTACGGCCACGTCTCCCAGGCGGACGCATCGAAGCCGGGGCTGGCGACGAGCGTCGCGCGGTCCGCGGGCGTGACGGCGAACGCGTCCGCGTGCCAGGCGCAGAGCGCGGCCAGGCCGGCGTGCTCCACCACCACGCCCTTCGGCGTCCCCGTGCTCCCCGACGTGTAGACGACGTACGCCGCGTTGCGCGGCTCCACGACCGTCCCGGGATCGTCCGCGCGCTCGGCGGCGATCGCATCGCGGTCGGCGTCGACGCACACGACGTGGACGCCCTCGGCGGCGGGCAGCGGCTGGCGCGAGCCCGTGATCAGCACGGCGGCGCGCGAGTCGCGCAGCATCAGCTCCAGCCGGCCGGCGGGATACGCGGGGTCGAGCGCCACGTACGCGCCGCCCGCCTTGAGCACCGCCAACCGCGCGACGAGCAGGTCGGCCCCGCGCTCCAGGCACACGCCCACGCGCGCCTCCACGCCGACGCCGAGGCGGGCGAGGTGGCGCGCGAGGCGGTTGGCGCGCTCGTTCAGCTCGCCGTAGGTGACGATGTCATCGCCCGAGACGACCGCCACCGCGCCGTGCGCGCGTGCCGCCTGCTCCTCGACGAGCCGGTGCACGCAGTCCGCGCGGTACGGCGCGTCGGTCTGGTTCCATCCCCCGACCACCCGCGCGCGCTCGTCATCCCCCAACAGCTCGGCGTGCGAGACAGGACGATCGGCATCGTCCGCCACCTGCTCCAGCAGCCGCTCGAAGTGGCCCAGCAGCCGGCGAATGGTGGCCTGCTCGAAGAGGTCGGTGGCGTATTCCAGCGTGCCGTGGATGCCGTCCGCATCCGCCTGCACCGCGAGCGTCAGGTCGAACTTGGCGGCGTGCGACTCGGCCCCGATGCGGGCGGTCTCCACGCCGGGGAAGAGGTCGCCGCTCGTGGCGCCCGCGTCCTGCAGCGCGAACACCGCCTGCACCAGCGGCGCGTGGCTCAGGCTGCGCCCCGGTGCCAGCTCGGCGACCAGGCGGTCGAACGGCACCGACTGGTGGCCGTACGCGCCGAGCGTCGTGGCGCGCACCCGCCGCAGCACCTCGCGGAAGCTCGGCGCGCCGGACAGGTCCGTGCGCAGCGCCAGCGTGTTGACGAAGAAGCCGATCAGCCCCTCCACCTCGCGCCGCGTGCGCCCGGCGATGGGGCTGCCGACCACCACGTCGCCGCTCCCGGCGTAGCGGCCCAGCAGCACCTGGAAGGCGCCGAGCAGCACCATGAACAGCGTGGCGCCCTCGGTGCGCCCCAGCGCCTGCAGCCGCTCGGCCAGCGCGGGCGGCAGCGCCACCGGCTCCCGCGCGCCGCGGTACGTCTGCGCCGCGGGGCGCGGATGGTCCGTCGGCAGCTCCAGCAGCGCGGGCGCGCCGGCCAGCCGCTCCTTCCACCAGGCGAGCTCGGCGTCGAGCTTCTCGCCCGCCAGCTCGCGGCGCTGCGCGGCGGCAAAGTCGGCGTACTGCAGCGGCGGCTCGGCCAGCGCGGGCGCGGCGCCGGCGCGGAACGCCACGTACAGCGCCGCGAGCTCGCGGAAGAGCACGCCCAGGCTCCACGCGTCGGTGGCGACGTGGTGCATGCAGAGCAGCAGCACGTGCTCGCGCTCGCACAGCCGCAGCAGCGCCGCGCGGAAGAGCGGGCCCGCCGCCAGGTCGAACGGCCGCCCGGCGTCCTCGTCCACGCGCCGCCGCACCTCGGCCTCGCGCGCGTCCAACGGAAGCGCGGAGAGGTCGTCGACCGCGAGCGGGAAGCCGGAGAAGGGCGCGATCACCTGCACCGGCGCGCCGTCGGCCTCAGCCAGGGTGGTGCGCAGCGGCTCGTGGCGGCGCACGATCTCGCCCAGCGCGCGCTCCAGCGCCGGCACGTCCAGCGCGCCGGTGAGCCGCAGCGCCTCGGGGAAGTTGTAGAGCGCGCTCGCGCCGTTCATCCGCTCCAGGAACCAGAGCCGCTCCTGCGCGAACGACGCCGGCGCGGTGCGCGCGCGGCTGATCCGCTCCACCAGGATCTTCCGCAGCAGCGCCTGCTTCTCTTCCCGCGACATGGCGGCGG
>DASYJZ010000025.1:0-5832 GCA_035995965.1 Longimicrobium sp.
TTCGCCACCGCCGCCCCGGCACACTTCCCGGTGGAGGCGCGCTTCCTCCCCACCGAGGGCCACGCGACCCGGGGCGAGTACCGCCGGCACTCCGACTACCTGCTGCTGCAGACGGTGACCACGGTGAACTACCGCACCGGGCCGCTGGGCCGCCTCCTCTGCTGCGGCGCCGAGTTCCAGATCGAGCACCACCTCTTCCCCGGCATCAGCCACACCTGGTACCCGCAGATCAGCCCGCTGCTGCGGCGCTTCTGCGAAGAGAACGGCTACCCCTACCGCACCCTCGGCTGGGGCGAGGGGATCGTGAAGAGCCTGCTGGTCTTCAAGCACCCCAAGCGCGTGGAGCCGGCGCTCGAGGCGCTGCGCCAGCGCGTGCAGACCCAACTCGACGCGGGGATGGAGCCGATGCTGGCCGAGGTGTGATCCTCAACCGATTTGGCCTCACGCAGAGCCGCGGAGCCGCAGAGGGAGATCGCGCAACCTCGCTGCGGCTCCGCGTCTCCGCGTGAGCGTGCTTTTCAAACGGAGGCGCGGATGACGGAGGAACGGAACGACACCTGGGCGGCGGGGAAGCTCTACGAGCCCTACGTGGGGCGATGGAGCCGCCTCGTCGCGAGGGATTTCCTCGCCTGGCTCGACCTCCCGCCGAACCTGGATTGGCTGGACGTGGGATGTGGGACGGGTGCCCTCACCGAAACCATCCTGCAGCAGACACAGCCGCGCAGCGTGACAGGGATCGATCACTCCGCGGCATTCGTGGAGCACGCCCGGGCACACATCGCCGATGCAAAGGCGACGTTCGAGGTAGCCGATGCCCAGGCGCTGCCCGTGGAATCGGGTCGATTCGACGTCGCCGTCTCCGGTCTCGCGCTGAACTTCGTGCCCGATCCTTCGCTTGCCGTTCGTGAGATGGGGCGCGCCGTGGGGCGGAGGGGCATGGTCGCCGCGTATGTGTGGGACTACGCGGGGAAGATGGAGTTGATGCGCTACTTCTGGGATGCGGCCGTGGAGCTGGACCGCGGGGCGCGCGAGCTCGACGAAGGCCGCCGGTTCCCGCTGTGCGAGCCGATTCCCCTGGCCGCGCTGTTTAGGAAGGCTGGATTGCGTGAAATCCAGGTCCACGCGATCGACGTCCCCACCCGATTCCCCGACTTCGACGATTTCTGGACGCCGTTCCTGGGCGGCCAGGGACCGGCGCCGGGATACGCGATGTCCCTGGGCGAAGAGCGGCGGGACGCGCTGCGGGACCGAATCCGCGCCAAGCTCCCCATCGCCAGCGACGGCTCGGTCGATCTGATCGCGCGCGCGTGGGCAGTCCGCGGCCGAGTGCTGCAGTAGAACCGTGACGAAAGCCTCGCCCAGAGATCAGGAAGGCCGCGTAGGAAAGTGGGTTCCTCCGCGGCTTTGTGATACCGATGTACCGATTTCTCCATCCGATTGTGCATTCGTTGATCGCCGAAACAGAAATGGCTCTCCCAGAGGTCACAGGGGACATGGGGGAACTGCACCGCTTTCCTCAGTGTTCCCTGTGACCCCTGTGAGAGATTGCTGGGTGAGGACTGCGTGCCGTTGTAGCCGCGAGGCCGCGAGTTCACTCGCATCGTTCGCGGTCCAAGCTTCCGACGACTTCCCCCAGGCGTTGTCGCCGCTCACGCCTCCAGCGCGAGCAGCGCGAACGTCGCCAGCCAGTGCTCGCCCATGTAGTCGCCGGCGACGTGCGGGAAGCTCGCGGCGAGGTGCGCCTCCGCGGCGGCTTGGGCGCGAGCGCGGCGCGGGTCGTCCGCGTGCCAGGTTCGCGCGAGCGAGCGCCAGCACCAGGCCCGGCTGAGGTTCAGACCGTCCAGGTGGGCGATCTTGCCGTCCGAGCGGTCGCTCACGGTCGCTGGATGGAACAGCGTCGCGGGGAAACCATGCTCGATGTAGGGAAGGAAGTCGTCCATCCACGGCCCGAACTCGGTTGGAGACAGCACGCGGCGCATGCATTCCGCCTCCATCAGCGCGGAGGAAAGGAAATCGTCGCCGCTCGGCTCCCAGGCCTGGCAGCCTGCGTCCGATCCGTACCAGGCGATCGCCCGCTCGCGAAGCATCTCCCGGAAATCCCCATCTCCCGTCACGTCCGCATACTCCAGCGCGAGCGCGACGGCGAACGCGGTGTTGTAGTGCGTCCCCACGCGCACCGGGTACGTGGCCTTTGGGAGGAAGTCGCGGAACCGCTGGGCGAACGCGTCCGCCAGCGGTGCGAGCGCGGCGGAGCGGCGGCGGCCGGCGTCGCCCTCGTCGCGCGCCAGCTCGGCGGCGAACATCAGCAGCCACGCCCAGCCGTACGGGCGCTCGAACCCCTTCCGCAGCGGACCCTCGTCGAGGTACGCGACTTCGCCCGCCACCCGCTCCGGCGTGAGCTGCGCGTCCAGCAGCGCGGCGACGCGCGGCGCCTCGGGGAGGTCGGGGAAGCGGCGGCGGAGGCGCGCGAGCAGCCAGTAGCCGTGCACGCATGAATGCCAGTCCAGGCTGCCGTAGAACACGGGGTGCAGCGCGCGCGGGCCGCGCACGTCCTCTCGCCCCCGCAGCACGTGGTCGAGCTTGTTCGGGTACTCGCGCGTCACGTGCGCCAGCGCCAGCCCGGCGAACTTCGACGCGATCTCCGGTGTCAGGGTGAAGTCCGTCATGGCCAGCCTGCCGACGAATCGTGCGGCTCTACGACTCTCGTGCGGCCGCGGCTATAGATCCTTCGGCCTGCGAGCTTCCGGGCGGACGCGGGGGTGGCGTGGTCGGCCTCAGGATGACGTCTCGGAGGGCCCGGATGCAGGGAGCGAGTGCGCGAATACTTCATCATCTCCGGAAGGCGAGGACGTAGATGAGGATCGTGTTGACGGCGAGCAGGATCAGCGCGGTCGGCACCTGCACGCGGATCACCGACTTCTCGTCCGGCAGCTCCAGCAGGGCGACGGGGACGATGTTGAAGTTGGCGGCCATCGGCGTCATCAGCGTGCCGCAGAAGCCCGCCAGCATCCCGATCGCCGACACCACCGCCGGGTCGCCGTGGAAACGCCCGACGATGAGCGGGAGCCCGATCCCCGCCGCCATCACCGGGAACGCGGCGAACGCGTTGCCCATCAGCATGGTGAAGAGCGCCATCCCCAGCGCGTAGGCCACCACCGCGGCGAAGGGCCCGTTCAGCGGCAGCCACCGCGTCACCACCTCGCTCACCACCTTCCCCACCCCCGCCAGCGCGAAGAGCGCGCCGAGCGCCGCCAGCATCTGCGGCAGCACGGCGGCCCAGCCGACGGTGTCCATCAGCCGCCGTGCCTCGCGGATCGGCACCGCCGCCGCGGGCCTGAGCATCGCCACGGCGACGGCGAGCGCGACCAGGGTGGCGATGCCGAGCGAGATCACCGTCACCTGTTTGGGATCGACCAGCGGCGTGCCGTGCAGCGTGGCCTTCTTCAGCGTGAGCGTGCCCAGCAGCGCGATGCCGGGGATGAGCAGCGCGGGGACGTACAGGCGGTTCCGCAGCCGGCCCGCGCTCTCCACGCGCTCGGCCTGCGTGGTCGTATCCGGCTCACCCTTGCCCAGCCCGCCCAGGCCGGCGACGACGGCCATCGCGATCACCAGGACCCCGCTGACGAGGTGCGGCAGGTAGCTGCCGAAGAGGAAGGTGGCGGCGTACATCCCCCAGAACGCCGCGTTCCCGAAGCGCTTCCGGTTGGTGCGGTCGCGCAGGGAGACCAGGGTGATCCCTGCCAGCAGCAGCCCCATCAGGACGTAGATGAACTCGAGCGTGATCATCGGTCCTCCCCCCGCGCGGCCTCGACCTGCGCCGCCAGCCGGCGGTCGAGCAGGAGGAGCCGCGCGCCGTGCACGAGGAACGCGGCGATCGCGGTGGGGATGGCCCACAGGGCGAGGCGGATCGGCTCGATGACGATGCCGTTCTGCTCCAGGAACCCGCGGATGAGCAGGATGGAGCCGATGGCGATGAAGATGTCTTCGCCGAAGAAGAGGCCCACGTTGTCCGTGGCCGCCGCGTACGCGCGGATGCGCTCGCGCACGGCGCGCGGGAGCTCGCCGTGCCGCGTCTCGGCGGCGGCCTCGGCCATCGGCGCGATGAGCGGCCGCACCATCTGCGCGTGTCCGCCCAGCGACGTCAGCCCCAGCGCCGACGTGATCTGCCGCACCGCGAGGTAGCTGAGGAGCACGCGTCCCGTGGTCGCCGCGTGGACGCGGGAGATGAGCGCGCGGGTGCGCTCCTGGAGGCCGTAGCGCTCCAGCAGCCCGATCACCGGCAGCACCAGCCAGACGATGGCCACGTACCGGTTCTCGATGAACGACTTCCCGAACGCCGCCACCACGGCGACGAGGTCGAGTCCGCCGGCGAGCCCGGTGGCGATCCCCGCCACCGTGACCACCAGCAGCGGGTTCAGCCGCAGCACGAACCCTACGATCACGATCACCACGCCGACGAGTACGAACCAGTGCATGGGAGGACACGTTGGAAGGGGAGGCGAGAGGCTCGGGGCGCTGCGTTCAAGGTATCCGCGCGGTGGACGGCAGCAACCATCTACGCCTTGTCCACGCTGTGGCTTCCGGGAGCGGATCGGCGTTGTAGATTGAACCAACGATGCCTCCAGAGGAGACGCAAATGAGCACGATCAGTGTACGTCTTTCCGACTCGATCCACGATGCAATCAAGGAAATCGCGGAGCGGGAGGGCTTCTCCGTCGACCAGTTCATCGCGAGCGCGGCGGCGGAGAAGCTCGCGGCGTTCCTCTCGACCGACTACCTCGAGGGGCGCGCCCGGCGGGGCAGCAGGAAAGCGTTTGAGGCCGTGCTCGCGCGGGTTCCCCACGTGCAACCGGATCCGGGTGACAACCTCTAACTCACGTGCTGACGCGGTTATAGATCCTTCGGCCTGCAAGCACCTTCACACTCGATGATTGCTGCGCGACCGGCCTCAGGATGACGTCTCTCTGGGTTGCGCGGGATTACAGAAGCTCAACGGCGGATCTGGGACGGCATCGCAGTTCTCTCTTCCGGCTCTGCGGCTCTGCGTGAGACCGATCTTTAATCGCGTCGGCATGAGCCAGGAGTTGGGAACGCGGGTTGTAATCTCGCGCAGGAGCGGTTATCTTCCTTGGCTTACCAGTTGATCCGTTTGAAGTTTCCATGCGAGATTTCACCGGATCGGCACTCCCTGACCAGCATCAGACTCTTCAGGAGGTCCGATCGATGGCGCTCACGGCCGAAAACCGCGACGAGATCGTCAAGAAGTACCAGCTGCACGAGACCGACCGCGGCAGCACCAAGGTGCAGGTCGCGCTCCTCACCGCGCGCATCAACGACCTGACCGGGCACTTCCGCGCCCACAAGAAGGACCACCACTCGCGCCGCGGGCTGCTGAAGATGGTCGGCCAGCGCCGCCGCCTGCTGGACTACCTGCGCCGGAACGACCTCGTGGGGTACCGCGCGCTGATCGCCGACCTCGGGCTGCGCCACTGAGCGGCGGGCCAGGGCGGGTGGGCAGCGGTTCGGCCGCGAACACGGCCACGGCGCACAACGCGCCGGGTCTTCGCGTCCCCGCCGGTCGCTCGCGAGGCAGGACGGCATAGAGGGATGGGACGGGGCCGCACGGCACACGCCGTGCGGCTTCGTCGCGCGCTCCCCGCGGGGAGCGCGCAGGACGCAAGGCAGCAGCAAAGCAGCGACAGGGAATCCGGAGTCCGCGTCTCGGGGGAGCGCGGACACCCCCATAGCGGCCCTCCCCCGGCAACCAAGAGAAAACGGAATTCGGAAATGGCAAAGCTGGTACGGCAGTTCGCGGGACGCCCGCTCACGATC
>DASYJZ010000026.1:0-17173 GCA_035995965.1 Longimicrobium sp.
CCAGCGGCGGCACGTCCACGCGGGTGGTGGATTTTGGTTCGTTCATGGTCCCCCGGCTGTAGCGCATGGCGTGCCACGCAACTGAATGGCTCTCACAGAGGTCACAGGGGTCTCAGAGGAACGGGCTCGCAGTCCCCCGTGACCCCTGTGACCCCTGTGAGAGAATGCCGTTTACCGACTCCTCGAAGGTCGCCGGGCAGAGGCATCCGGTGGATCGGGGAGGGGAGTACAGGGGGTAGGGGATTTTCCCACGTGCGGACGGCCTCCGACTTGCCGTAAATCCGCCCGGGGACTAGCTTGCCGCCCCGAAGCCCGGGCCCACGCGATTCAAACGGAAGCGGAGCGAGGACGATGAAGTACGCGATGATGGGAGCGCTGCTGATCACCCTGCCGGCGCTGATCGCGCTGATCTACGCGGTCTTCACCCGCAACCATCTCCTCATGTACGCGGCGCTGGCGAGCTCCGGCCTCAATACGCTTCCGTTCATCGCCGCCGGGCTCCTGATGCGCAAGTCCGGGAGCGCCGACCTGGGCCACTGACCCGGCCGCGGCGTCAGCGCACGATCCGGATCTCGCGCGCACCCAGCACCCACAGCCGCCCCGCGGCGTCCCAGGCGACGTCGCGGGGCGACTGCTTGCTCTCCTGCAGCACCTTCCCGTCCGCCGCCGCCAGCAGCCGCAGGTCCTTCCCCCGCGCCAGCACCGCGATCCGCGCGCCCGACGGCGACACCCGCAGCTCGTCCGCCTGCGCGTGGCCGATGCCGCCGAAGCCGCGGCTCCAGAGCGGCTTGAGCCCGGCGCGCCCGTGCCGCAGCGCCACCACGTCGCCGCCGACCAGCCCGTAGAGCGTTCCGTCCGGCGCCACCTCCAGCCGCCGCGCCGGCGCGTCCGTGCGGTAGACGGAGAGCAGCCGCCCGCTCAGCGCGTCGCGCACCTCGATGGAGGGCGGCACGTCGTTGCGGCCGCTCCCGGCCAGCGCCACGTACACCCGGTCGCCCAGCGGCGAGACCGCAAGCGCCGACACCGCCGACCCCGCGTCCGGCCACCCCCACTGCGGCGCCAGCGAGCGGGGGTCGAGCCCCAGCACGCTCCCGGTGCGGCTCGCCGTATAGACCCAGCGGCGGCGCGGGTCGCGGACCAGCGGCGCGTCGGAGCGGCGGACGGCGCCGGGCTTCCCCGTGGCGCCGTCCACCACCCCCGCCGCGCCGGGGACGCGCAGGAAAATCCGTCCGCTGTCCAGCCAGAGCACCCGCGGCGCCCCCTTCAGCCCCACCGGCACCCGCGCCACCGCGTGGCCGGCCGTGTCGAGTGCCGTCAGCCGCGCCGAGTCGCCCACCCACGCGCGGCCCAGCGAGTCCAGCGCCAGCGTCGCCGCGGACGAGACGGTGTCGGGGAGGGGCACCCGGTCCAGCGTGCGCAGCGTATCCGTCTTCCGGCACCCCGCGGCGAAGAGGAGCACGAGCAGCAGGGCGAGGAGGATCGGACGACGCGGCCGGCCGTCTCGTGCGCGTGGATTGAAGGTCATCCGGTCGGGAGCGTGGCGCGGTCCAGGGCGTGGATGAGCGGGACGGGGAGCGGCGGCCCGTCCCCTGTCCCGCATCTCCCCACGCACATACATTGCCGTCCGCTCCCGACCCGCGAACGGCCACCCGACCCGATGCCCGCAGCCGACGCCGAACAGGTCATCCGCAGCGCCCTGGAAGAGTCCGCCCGGGTCACGCTGGCGCTGCGGGAGATGGCGCCGGCGGTGCTGCGGACGGCGGGGCGCGTGGCCGCGGCGTTCCGCGCCGGCAACCGGCTGTACGCCTGCGGCAACGGCGGCTCGGCGTGCGACGCGATGCACCTGGTGGAGGAGCTGGTGGCGCGCTATAGGCGCGAGCGCCCGGGGCTCCCGGCGCACCACCTGCTCGACGCGGCCACGCTCACCTGCTGGAGCAACGACTACGACTTCGCCACCGCCTTCCGCCGGCAGGTGGAGGCGATGGTGCGCCCGGGCGACGTGCTGGTGGCGATCAGCACCAGCGGCGGCTCCGCCAACGTGCTCGCCGCGGCACGGGCGGCCCGCGAGCGCGGCGCGGTGGTGGTCGGGCTGCTGGGGCGCGGCGGCGGGGCGCTCGCGCCGCTCTGCGACGAGGCGCTGGTGGTCCCGGCCGACGCCACCGAGCGCATCCAGGAGGCCCACATCACCCTGATCCACCTGCTCTGCGAGCTGGTGGAGCGCGAGCTCTTCCCGGACAGCGTCACGGATGGCTGAGCCCGCGCGTTCCACGCTCCGGACCCGTACCCCCATGCCGATGCGGATGACGAAATCGACCCTGCTCACGACCGCCGCGGCCGCGCTGCTGCTGCTGGCCGGCTGCGCCGACCGTGGGCGCGCCGCGGCGCGGCAGCTCGCCCGGCGGAACTCGTGCATCGCCGCGGAGCTGGCGCTGGACGCCAAGGAGCGGCTGGCCTCGCTCGACACGGCGGTGGCCACCGCCCAGGGGACGCCGCTGGAGCAGGTGACGGTGGCCGGCCACGCCTTCGCGGCCGCGTACCGCCAGTGGGCCGACGCCTCCAGCCGCAGCGCCGACCTCGCCGACTCGGCGGCGTTCGCGCGCTCGCGGGAGGACTCGGTGCGCCTCATCCGGCAGTCCGACGAGGCGCGCCCGCTCCCCGTCGCCCATGGCACCGTCGAGTCCAACGCGGCGGCGAGCTTCAACCAGGATTTCGCCCGCGCCTTCGGCAACCCCGACCACCCCTGCAACCAGCCGCGCGTGAAGGACGGAGACTGAACGGCCGTTCGGTTGATCAGTCGTCGTCGCCGGGGTACACGAGCTTGAAGAACCGGCTCTCTCCCTCCGGAACGTACAGGAACTCCAGGCCGCGGTCGTCGAACACCCTGAACCACTCCTCCCAGGTGGTCTCGTCCAGGTTCTCCTCGCGCCCGCCGCTCTTCTTCCCCTCCACGAAGTCGATCCGGAGCAGCCCGTCGCCGGTCCCCTTCACGAAGGTGGGGATCCCCCCGCGCGACTCGGCCCACCTGCGGATCTCGTCGTGGTCCCTGGTCCGCCTGGCGCTCGACATGGCCCTTCCTCCTCCCGAAAGATCCTCGTAGACTCCCCATTCGCGGCGCGCCACTTCGGCAAGGTCCGTTCCGCGGACGGGCCATGCGCGCCCGCTCGAGCCTTCAACCGGGAGACCGCCGCATGGCCGTGCTGCACCTGCTGGGCACCGGCTCCGCGTTCAGCGACGCGAGCCGCACCACCACCATGCTCGCCTTCGAGAGCGGCGGCCGCACGCTGGTGGTGGACTGCGGCGGCGACGTGATCCAGCGCCTCCAGTTGTCGGGGGTGGAGCTCGCCGGCATCGAGGGGATGATCGTGACGCACGAGCACGCCGACCACGTGGGCGGCTTCCCGCTCTTCATGGAGAAGCTCTGGCTCTCCGGGCGCAGCGATCCGATCCCCGTTTACGGCATCGAGAGCGCGATCGCGCAGGCGCGGCGGTCATGGGAGGCGTTCGACACGAAGAGCTGGAAGGGCGTCCCCGAGATCCAGTGGCACCGGGTGAAGCACGAGCCGGGCGCCGAGGTGCTGCGCAACGAGCGCTGGCACGTGACCGCCGCGCCGGGGATCCACCCCGTCCCCGTCGTGGGGGTGCGCGTGGAGGCGGCGGGCGGCGGCGTGGTCGCGTACTCCTGCGACACCACCCCGTCGGCGGAGATCACCCGGCTCGCCGCAGGCGCCGACATCCTGGTGCACGAGGCGCAGCAGCAGCGCCACGAAGGCGTCCACTCCACCTACGCGCAGGCGGCGGAGGTGGCGTTCCGGGCCGGCGCGCGGCGCCTGGTGCTGGTGCACCTGCCGCCCGGCGTGGCAGACGCCGACCTCGCCGACGCGCGGCGGACCTTCGAGCACACCGAGCTGGGCGAGGACGGGGCGCGCTATGAGTTCTGAGCGCGCCCGGGCGGCGGCGCTAACGGCGTGCCTGGCCGTGCTCGGGGGATGCGGGGCGGCGCATGCCCGGCCGGCGCTCGCCGCGCAGGCCTGCACCATTCCGCTGGGCGAGGAGCTGGTGGACGTGCGGCGGATGGACCGCTCGATCCGGGTGGAGCTGCGCTACGCGACGGACGACAACTTCACCGGGCGCCGCCTGCCGGGCTACGACGCCCGCCGCGCCCTGCTGCACCCCGCCTCCGCGGCGGCGCTGGCGCGGGTGCAGGCGCGCCTCCGCGGCGAGGGGCTGGGCCTCAAGGTGTTCGACGCCTACCGCCCCGTGCGCGCCACGCTGGCGATGGTGGAGTGGGCAGAGCGCAGCAACCACGTGTGGGTACTGGACCAGGGCTACGTCGCGCGCCAGAGCGGCCACAACCGCGGCAACACGGTGGACCTCACGCTGGTGCGCCTCCGCGGCGGCCGCGAGCTCGACATGGGGACGCCCTTCGACACCTTCTCCGAGGCCGCGCACACCGCCACCGCCGCCGGCCAGGTGCTGGAGAACCGGATGAAGCTGAAGCGCGCGATGGAGGCCGAGGGCTTCCAGAACTACGACAAGGAGTGGTGGCACTATCGCCTCCCCGCCCAGGACATCCCCCTCGACGTTCCCCTGAGCTGCTTCAGATAACCCATTACGGATTTTACGTAACGGATCTTACGTAACAGGATTCCGGAAAATGGCTGCCAACGTCGCGATCATGCCGCCTGGACCATGCGCAGCCAAGCGGCGAGGAAAGGATCGACCAGGCGGAACGCGGCCTTGCCGCCCGTGCGCTCCTGCCGGATCAGCTCCATCCCGTCGAGCTGCTTCAAGGCGCCCTGCAGCGTCGAAGTCGAGATCCCCGAGCGCCTGACGACCTCTCCCCGCAGCAACCCCTTTCCGCCCTCGTCGATCACGAGCTTCAGCGCCGTCTGCTGGTTGCGGCGCAGCGTCGTCCAGATCTGCGTGTACGCGGGGTCCTCGCGCCGCACCAGCCGCTCCAGTGCGGCGTCGACGCGGGCGGTGGGGAGCGCGGTCCCCGCGTCGGCGCGCACCAGCTCCCAGGTCTCGTGGGCGAGGCGCTGCACGTTGTACGGCACCTCCTCCGCGCGCTCCAGGATGTGGGCGCACGCGCCCGGCTCCGGCTCGATCCCGCCGGCGCGGAACCCCTGCTCGAGGAAGTCGACGAACTCGTCCGGCGGGATGCGGTCCAGGAAGATCCGCGCGCCGAGACGGTAGAAGGGGCGGTTCGGCTGGCTGGTCATCTCGTTCAGCAGGCGCGTGGCCGAGCCCGCGAACACGTAGCTCACGTGGGAATGCTGCTGGATGGTGGAGCGAAGCTGGCGCTCCGCCGGCAGCCCGTGCTCAACCACGACCCGCTGGATCTCGTCCAGGATCACCGCCACCTCGCGGCCGGACTCCTTCGCCAGCGCCTCGATGGCGTCGAGCGCGTCGGTGAGCAGGGGCAGCTCGCCGTGCGTAGCTTTCGACGCGCCGAGGCTCACCGTCACCCCGCCGTCGGGCCCGATGGAGGTCTCCGGCCGCAGCCGCCCCGCCACGCGGGCGATCACCGCGGCGGTGCGCTCCAGCGGCCCCTGCAGCGCGCGCGTGGCGCCGGTGAGCAGCGCGGCCGCGAGCAGCTCCAGCGACTCGAACTTCTCCGCGTCGAAGCGCAGCACGATCACTCCGTCGCGGGAGGCGGCCTCTCCCGCCGCGCCCAGGAGCGACGTCTTGCCGTACCGCCGTGGCCCGATCACGAACAGCTTCCCGCGGTTGCGGATGGTGGACGCGACCTCTCGCAGCTCGTCCACGCGGTCGACGAGCTCGTCGATTCCCAACTCGCGGCCGTACTCGAACGGGTTCCTCGCGGTGTCCCTCGATTTCATGGAGCTCCTACGGAATTTACGTTACGGATTTTCCATTATGAAAAATCCGTAATGGAATATACTCACGTGCTCCCGCCTCGCCAACCCCCTGCGAAAGCGGGCGCGATCCTTCAGGATTGGCGCGAATTCTGGTTTCTACGGATCGATCCCACGCAGAGCCGCGGAGCCGCAGAGAAACCGCGGCTCTTCCTCTGCGTCTCTGCGGCTCTGCGTGAGATAAAAGCGGTGCCGCGGCCTCACCACACCGGGTCCGCGCGCAGCAGCGCCTCGGCCTCGCCCTCCGGCACCGGCTCGGAGAAGAGGAAGCCCTGCGCGAAGTCGCACCCCAGCGCGCGCAGCGTGGCGAGCTGCTCGTGCGTCTCCACGCCCTCGGCCACCACCCGCACCCCCAGGTTGCGCGCCAGCCCCACGATCGCCTGCACCAGCTGCGCGTTGCGCGGATCGAGCTCCATCCGCGCCACGAACGAGCGGTCGATCTTCAGCTCGTCGATGGGGAAGCGGTGCAGGTAGCCCAGCGACGAGTAGCCGGTGCCGAAGTCGTCCATGCACAGCCCCACCCCCAGCTCCCGCAGCCGCGCCAGGATCGACAGCGCGGGCCCCGCGTGCTCCAGGATCACGCTCTCGGTGATCTCCACGTGCACCACCCCGGCGGGGATGCCGCACGCCGCCATCGAGCGCGCCACGTGGTCGGCCAGGTCGGGCTGCGAGAACTGCGCGGCCGAGAGGTTCACTGCCATCCGCACCCGGCGCCCGGCGAACGCGTCCATCCAGCCGCGGGCGCGCCCGCACGCCTCGTCGAACACCCAGCGCCCCAGGGTGTGGATCAGCCCCATCTCCTCCGCCACCGGGATGAACACGCCGGGCTGTACCCACCCGCGCTCCGGGTGCCGCCAGCGCAGCAGCGCCTCGAAGCCGTCCACCCGCCCGTCGCCCAGCCGCACGATGGGCTGGTAGTGCAGCGACAGCTCGCCCCGCTCCAGCGCGCGCCGCAGGTCGGTCTCCAGCCGCAGCCGCTCCACCGCCTCGGCGTGCATGGCGCGGTCGAACACCTCGTAGCGGTTCTTCCCCAGCGCCTTGGCGCGGCTCAGCGCGGCGTCGGCGTTGCGCAGCAGCACCTCGGCGTCCTCGCTCCCGGTGGTCCCCACCGCGATCCCCACGCTGGCCGAGGTGAACACCTCGTGGTGGCCGAGCGAGAAGGGCTCGGCCAGCGCCTGCAGCACGCGCTCGGCGGTGTGGGTGGCGTCCACCGCGCCGCCCACGCCGTCCACCAGCAGGGTGAACTCGTCGCCGCCGAAGCGGGCCACGGTGTCGCCCGGGCGCAGCACCTGCTCCATCCGCCCAGCCACCGCGATCAGCAGCTCGTCGCCCACGCCGTGGCCCAGCGAGTCGTTCACCACCTTGAAGCGGTCCACGTCCAGGAAGAAGACGGCGAACGGGGGGCCGCCGCGGCGCACCCGCTCCAGCGCCTGGCCCAGGCGGTCCACGAAGAGCGCGCGGTTGGGGAGCCCGGTGAGCGCGTCGTGCAGCGCCCCGTAGGCGAGCTGCTCCTCGGCGTGCTTGCGCTGGGTGATGTCGTGGATGATCCCCTGGAAGCCGGTCACCTCGCCGTCGGGCGCGCGGCGCAGGGTGGAGCTGATCAGGCAGTGCACCGGGGTGCCGTCGCGCCGCTTCAGCCGCACCTCGTAGTCGCGCACGTAGCCGGTGCGATAGATCTCGTCGCGGAAGCGCTCCCGGTCCGACGGGTCGTGGTACAGGTCGCCCATCCGCAGCGACGGCAGCTCCGCGGGGTCCACGCCGAACATCTCCAGCAGCGCCTGGTTGGCCGAGAGCATCCCTCCGTCGATGGTGCTCATGTAGACGGCGTCGCGGCTCTCCTCGAACAGGGTGCGGTAGCGCTCCTCGCTGTCGCGCAGCGCGTCTTCGGCGCGGATGCGCTCCGTGACGTTGCGCGCGAAGCCCTGCACCGCGCGCACCCGCCCGCCGCGCCGCACCGCCGTCTCCACCAGCTCCAGCGCCACGATGTGCCCCTCGCGGTGGCGCGCGTACACCAGGTAGGTGTTGGGTACCCCGCTGCTCACCGTGCTCGCCGTCTGCTCCTCCACCGCGCGGTCGCTCTCGTGGCCGGTGTGCAGCACGGTGTACGGCTTGCCCACGAGCTCCTCGGGGGCGTACCCCAGCACCTCGCCCACCGAGGGGCTCAGGTATTCGTACACGCCGTCCAGGCCGTGCACGTAGAAGAAGACCTGCTGCGTGCCGGTGAGGATCAGCCGGAAGCGCTCCTCGCTGGTGCGCAGCGCCTCTTCGGTGCGCTTGCGCTCGGTGACGTCGCGGTTCACCCCCAGCGCGCCCACCCGCCGCCCCTGCGTGTCGCGCAGCGGGAGCACCAGCGTCTCCGCGACCCCGCGCGAGCCGTCGCGCCGCACGAAGCGGATCTCCCCCTGCCACCGCCCCTCCGCCTCCACCCCGTCCAGGATGCGGCGGTTGAGCTCGGCCGCCTCGTCGGGGTCCATCCACAGCTCCACCGCGGTGCGCCCCAGCACCTCGTCGCGGGTGAAGCCGTAGATGCGCTCGGCGGCGGGGTTCCAGTCGGTGACCCGGCCTTCCAGGTCGCTCAGGATCACCGCGTCGTACAGGTTCTCGAAGGCGAGCGCCTGCCGGTGCAGCGCCGCGTCGGCCCGCCTGCGCTCGGTGATGTCGAAGGCGGTGCCCAGCGCGGCCGGCTCGCCGCCATAGGTGATGGTCCCCGCGGTGAAGTCCACCCACCGCTCCTCGCCGTCCTTGCGCACGATCTTGACCTCGTAGCGCCGGGGGACGTCTTCCCCGCGCAGCCGGGCCAGGCCGCGCCCGCGCGCCTCCTCGCGGAAATCCGGGTGCACGACGTCCCAGAAGTCGAGTCCCCGCAGCTCCTCGGGCGAGTAGCCGGTGAGCTCGGCGGCGGCGGCGTTCACGTACAGGTAGCGGGTGCCGCGGTAGATGAAGGTGGCGGCGGCCACGTGCTCGGCCAGGTCGCGGAACTGGTGGTCGCTCTCGCGCAGCGCGGCCTCGGCGCGGCCGTGCTCCTCCAGCTCCGCGCGCAGCCGCTCGTAGCGGTCCAGCAGCTCGCGCCCGGCGGGGTCGACCGGGCGGCCCAGGAGCGCGCGGTCGTGCTCGGCGCGGAAGGCGTCGTCCAGCTCCGCCAGGAAGGCCTGGAGCGAATCGGGGATGGACGCGGCCGAGCCGAAGTGGCGCGCCACCAGCCGCGCGAGCTGCTCGTTCAGCCGGGGGGCGGCTGGATGGGGCGGGGAGGCCATGCTGGGGGGTGGCGAGGGGACCCGGCACCGGCGACTCACCCCGGGGGGGGACTGCGCGGGCGTCGGTGCCGCGCGCCTCCGCACCGGTCGCGCGGGCGCCCGGTGGGGCGCGTCCGCGTCTTCAGTCCCTGGGGGATTTCCGAAGATAGGCGAGGAACGCGCCGGAGTGCAAAGGAAAAAGCGCGCGCCGCCCCGCGGCACGCGCCTTTGGTCCCGTGGCGGACGCGGCCGCGCCGCGTGCCGTCGCCTACCAGCGCGGGCCCGCCTCCAGCAGCGCGAGCAGCGCGTCGGGGTCCAGCGGGGGGGAGAACAGGTACCCTTGCGCGTACTCGCACCCCATGGCGCGCACCGCCGCGAGCTGCTCCGCCGTCTCGATCCCCTCGGCCACCACCGCCAGGTCCAGGTTGCGGGCGATGGTGGCCACCGTGCGCACCATCTGCGACCCGCCCGCCTCGCCGATGCGCGCGGTGAAGCTGCGGTCGACCTTCAGCGCGTCGATGGGGAGGCGGTGCAGCGAGCTCAGGCTGGAGTAGCCGGTGCCGAAGTCGTCCAGGTACACCCGGGCGCCGAGCGCGCGCAGGCGGCCCAGCGTGGCCGCGGCGGCCTCGACGTTGTCGACCACCACGCTCTCGGTGATCTCCACCCGCAGCAGGTGCGGCGCGATGCCGCTCTCCTCCAGCGCGGCGCCCACCTGGTCCAGCAGGTCGGCCTGGGAGAACTGCCGCACGGACAGGTTCACGCTGAGCCCCAGCTCCGCCGCCGCCGGGGTGCGCGCCTGCCACTGGCGGAGCTGCGCGCAGGCGTCGGTCAGCACGCGGCGGCCGATCTGCAGGATCAGCCCCGTCTCCTCGGCCGAGCGCACGAAGTCGTCGGGGGCGATCCACCCGCGCTCGGGGTGCAGCCAGCGCAGCAGCGCCTCGACCCCCGCGATGCGGCCGGTGCGCAGGCTCACGATCGGCTGGTAGTGCAGCGAGAGCTCGCCCCGCTCGATGGCCCGGCGCAGGTCGGTCTCCATCTGCAGCCGGGTGAGCGCCAGCGCGTGCATCGCCCGGTCGAAGAGCTCGTGGCGCCCCATCCCCCCGGCCTTGGCGCGGTACATCGCCATGTCGGCGTTGCGCATCAGGTGCTCGGGGCGGCCGTAGGCGGTGGAGCTGAGCGCGATGCCGATGCTGGCGGAGGTGAACACCTCGTAGCCGCTGAGCGCCACTGGCGCGGTGAGGGCCGCCTGGATGCGGTCGGCCGCCCGCAGCGCGTCTTCCACCGCCCCGATGTCGTCCAGCAGCACCGCGAACTCGTCGCCGCCGAAGCGGCCCACGGTGTCGGTCTCGCGCAGGCACCCGCGCAGCCGCCCGGCCACCGCGATCAGCAGCTCGTCGCCCACGCCGTGGCCGAGCGAGTCGTTCACCACCTTGAAGCGGTCCAGGTCCAGGAAGAGCACCGCGAAGCGATAGCCCTCGCGGCGCTTCTCCTGCAGGACGGCGCGCGCCAGCCGCTCCATGAAAAGGTGGCGGTTGGGGAGCCCGGTGAGCGCGTCGTGCAGCGCGTCGTGGCGGAGCTGGTCCTCCACGGCGCGGCGGGCGGTGATGTCGTCGGCGAAGAGGTGCACCACCCCCAGCGCGGGGTGGGGATGGTAGGTCCAGGAGAAGACGCGGTCGTCCACGTCCACCTCCACCGTGCGCATCGGCTGCCCGTGCTGCAGCGCCGAGGCCACCAGCAGGCGGTGGTTGCGCGGGAGGAAGCCGCCCTCCAGCGTGGCGCCGATCTCGGCCACGACGTGGCGGGTGGCGGGGTTCGCGTAGAGCACGTTCCCCTCGGGGTCGCACTCCAGCACGGGGTTGGGCGACTCGCGGGGGATGGCGGCCAGGCGCAGCGCCTCCCGGTCGCCGCGGCGGCGGGCGGTGACGTCGTGCACGGCGACCACGGCGCCCGCCACCGCGCCGCCGGGGGCGGCCTGCGGCGACCAGCGCACCGAGAGCCAGCGCGGCTCGCGCCCGCCGTCGCCGGCCACCACGACCTCGTCCAGGTCCACGCAGATGCCGTCGAGCACGGCGCGGAGCAGCGCCGGGGCGTCGTCGCCGGCGAGGGCGGCGGCCACGTCGGCGGCGGGCTCGCCCACCACGTCGTCGGCGGCCAGGCCGGTGAACGACTCCATCGCCCGGTTCCACGCCACCCAGCGCAGGTCGCGGCCGCACACCCCGATCCCGGCGGGCGCGCTGTCGAGCACCTCCAGCGCGGCCGAGGGTGCGAGCGTGGCCGGGGTCGACATCATCCCCCGTCTCCGGGGCACCCCATCCGTGCGCCTGCACCGCGCGCTACGGCGCCAACGGCGGCGAAGCCGGCGCGCGAGGGCCGAGACGGGCCGGCGGGCCGGGCCGAGGATGGAGGCGTGGATGGCGAGGCGTGGAGCATCCGGTCGGCGCTTCGGGTGGCGCGCAATGGAGCAGGGGGATTGTGGCGGCCACCCGCCGCGCCGCAATTCCTCTGCCAGCGAACGGGCTCGCTCCGGGCCGCGAATCCGGGCACGCGGCCGCATCGAGACGCCCGACAACCGGCAGAATGTGCCACTTCGGAAAGATTCGCGCGAGTCCTCGACCAAGCCTGATCAAAAGAAACGGCATCTCACGGTAGAGCCGCGGAGCCGCGGAGGAGTCGCCGTCGACTCAGCGGGGCCGAGGGAGCGCCGCGGAGCGGATCTGGGTGAGCCGCCGCGCGACGTCGGCCACGAGCGCGTCGTTCACACCGGTGTCGGCAGCGAACGCGGGCCAGCGGGCGACGGCGGCGTCCACCTGCTCGATCACCGCGTCGCGGGCGCGCGGCTCGATGCTCATCTTCGCGGCCAGCTCGGAAAAGTGGCGGCGTCCGGGGGCGCGTCCTTCCCCCACCACGGACATCGTATGCTCGCCGCCGGGGCCCGAGCTGAAGGTCAGGTCGTAGGCGGGGGTGTGGTGCCAGGTGCCGTCGGGCTCCATCCGGAACGCGAAGTTGCGTGCGTGGTCGTCGCGGTTGCAGGCGAGCACGTTGAACACCATCCGCCGGAAGGCCTCTTCCACTTCGGCGAGGTCGCGGGTGAGGTGCAGGGTGGCGCGCAGGTACGCCTCGTAGTCCAGCGACGGGAGGCGGAAGTCGGCGTGGAGCAGCCCGGCGAGCGTGTGCACGTGCCGCCGCCCGCCGTCGGGACGGTCGAAGCGCTCCGCCGCGAAGTAGCGTCCCCCGCCCGGCGTCGAGAAAAGGCGAGCGCGGGGGATGCGGATCCCCGCGGCCGCGGCCATGCGCGAGTACGCGAGCTCCACCGCGCCCGCATCCGCCGGGTCGGCGCGCGCCTCGAACTTCACCAGGAAGGCGCGGAACCCTGGCGGGAGCGGCCCGGCGCCGGAGACCAGGGCGCCGTCGCCCTCGCGGAAGCCGACCACGACCTTCGGCCGCGCGCCGCCGGGAGAGCCGCCCGCCCGCAGCAGCTCGGGGAGCACGTCCTCCGCGCTCCCCTCCAGCAGCCGCTCCGCCTGCTCCGCCATCTCGTCCAGCTCGACGGCCGCGTCGAACCCATCCTCAGGACCCGTCGCCGGGTGATAGGTGAGCGCGCCCATGGCCCGCGTGCCCAGGAAGGCGAGCCGGTCGAGCGGGGTGATCGCCTCGCGGCTCACACCGCGCTGGCGGAAGGCGCGGTCCATCAGCAGAAGTCCCCAGCCATCGGGGAGCGAGTCGCCGAGTACGCCGGGAAGCCCCGCGAACGGCGTCGGCGGGCCCTCGTGAACGCCCGGCCGGAGGGGAAGGTGGATCGGCGACAGTTGCAGCCCGGAGCGCAGGAACCCCGGCGCGTACTCGAACAGGATGCGGCGCTCCCGCTCCGCGAGCGTGCCGACGGTGAGCGGGTCACCGTCGAATTCCACACGCACTTCGAGCTTACGCATGGCTGCTCCCGCGCCGGCGGGCAGGCGCACGCACCCGACGCCGCTCCGCGCGCTCCAGTTCCGCGAGCGTAGCGGCCGGCGGGGCGGCGAACAGCTCGCCGAGGGGCCGGACGGCGTCGAGGACCACGGCGATCCGCACCAGCCGCTCCAGCGCGACCTTCCCCGTGCGCTCGAAGCGGCGGAGCGTATCCAGCGCTACGCCCGAGCGCTCCGCGAGCTCCTGCTGCGTCCACCCCCGCGCGATGCGCATCGCCCGTGCGCGTGCCGCGATCCCCGCCAGAACTTCGGCGGGCGTCTGAAGCGCAAGTGGTATCATGTTACCAATTGAGCGGGAATCTTCGCTACAAATAGTAGTATAATGCCACTTGAAACAGAAACAACCTTCTCACGCAGAGCCGCAGAGCCGCAGAGCCGCAGAGCCGCAGAGATGTCGCCACGTCTTCTCTGCGGCTCTGCGGCTCTGCGTGAGCCAGATCGGTCTAGTGAGCCGGGGTCACCAGACGGGCTGGGAGACGAGCAGCTCCCGGATCGCCTCGGCCGGAAGCGGGCGAGAGATCAGGTAGCCCTGCGCGTAGTCGCAGCCGATCTCCCGCACCTCCGCGAGCTGCGCGGCGGTCTCGACGCCCTCGGCGATCACCGTGAGCTCCATCCCCCGCGCCATCAGCGCGATGGTGCGCACCAGCTGCGAAGAGGCGTTCCCCGCCTCCATGCGGCTCACGAAGGCCCGGTCGACCTTCAGCGCCCGCATCGGCAGGCGATGCAGCGCGGAGAGCGACGAGTAGCCGGTGCCGAAGTCGTCGAGGTGCATCTCCACCCCCAGCACGCTCAGCTCCGCGAGCACCGACTCGGCTGCCGCGGTCTCGAGCAGCGCGCTCTCGGTGATCTCGAGCTTCAGCTCCGCCGGCTCCAGCCCGGCCGCGGCCAGCGCGGCGCGCACCACCTCCACCAGCCCCGGCTGTGCGATCTGCCGCGCGGAGAGGTTCACGCTCACCGCGATCTCCACCCCCAGCTCGGCGCGCCACTCCGCGAGCTGCCGGCAGGCCTCGCGCACCACCCACTCGCCCAGCGGGACGATGGACCCCGTCTCCTCCGCCATGGCGATGAAGTCCGCCGGCTCCACCAGCCCGCGGTCCGGGTGCTCCCAGCGCGCCAGCGCCTCGACGCCCGCGATCCGGCCGGTGGAGAGGGAGATGATCGGCTGGTAGTGGAGGCGGAACTCCTCGCGCTGCAGGGCGCGGCGCAGGTCGGTCTCCATCTGCAGCCGCGTGAGCGCCCGGGCGTGCATGCCGCGGTCGAACACCTCCCACGCGAGCCCCGCGTTCCCCTTGGCCTGGTACATGGCCATGTCGGCGCCGCGCAGCAGGTACTCCGGCCGCTCGTAGCCGTTCGACGCCAGCGCGATGCCGATGCTGACCGAGGTGAACACCTCGTAGCCGCTCAGGTTCACCGGCGCGGCCACGGCGTCGGCCACGCGCGTGGCGATGGCGGTGGCGTCGGTGGTGTCCTCCAGCTCGCGCAGCAGGATGGCGAACTCGTCGCCGCCGAAGCGGGCCACGGTGTCGCCGGCGCGCACGCTCTCCTGCAGCCGCCGCGCGACGGCCACCAGCAGCTCGTCGCCCACGTGGTGGCCCAGCGAGTCGTTCACCACCTTGAAGCGGTCCAGGTCCAGGAAGAGCACCGCGAACTGGCCGCCCCCCTGGTTGAAGCGGAAGAGGCTCTCCCCCAGCCGCTGCATGAACAGGTGCCGGTTGGCGAGCCCGGTGAGCGCGTCGTGCACGGCGTCGTGCAGCAGCCGCTCTTCCACCTGCTTGCGCTCCGTCACCTCCTCGCCGAAGAGGTGCACGGTGCCCAGCGAGGGCTGCGGGTGGTAGCTCCACGCGAAGATCCGCGCGCCCACCCGCGCCTCCCGCCCGCGGATGCTGGTGCCCTCGTCGACGGCCTGCCGCAGCAGCGCGGCGTGGTCCTCCGGAAGCACGCGCGCGGGCCCGTCCACCCCCAGCACCGCGACCAGGCGCTGCCCGGCGGCGTTCACCCAGACCACGGCGCCGTCGGGAGAGAGCTCGAAGATGGGATTGGGGTTCTCGCGCGCAAAGGCGGCCAGGCGCAGGCTCTGCTCCTCGGCGCGCCGGCGCTCGGTGACGTCGCGCGAGTTGACGATGATGCCGCGCACCCGCGGGTCGTCGAGGAGGTTGCGGCCGATGGCCTCGAACACGCGCCACGAGCCGTCGCGGTGGCGCGCGCGCAGGGTGATCGGCCGCGAGGAGCCCGGCTTGGCGCGGGAGAGGCGGATCTGCTGCAGCGCCGGCTCGATGTCGTCGGGGTGCACCAGCTCCAGGGCGCTCCGCCCCACCACCTCGGCCGGGTCCCACCCCAGCAGGTGCTTCACCGAAGGGGTGATGTAGCGCGTGGTGCGGTCCTCGTTGATCACGTGGATCACGTCGCGCGCGTTCTCCACCAGCGCCCGGAAGTAGGCCTCGCTGCGCCGGAGCGCCTCGACCGCCGTCTCACCGTCGACCAACCGCGGGATCGACAGGGTCTCGTGCGGGGGCGGCGATTCAGCCAGGGGAGGCGGTGGAGACGGGTGGTGCGTCACGGTTGGACGGGCGTGACGAGTCCCGCCGGCCGGGAGGAGGCGCGGAAACGGGGGCTCTCGTGTGGCTTTGACGGTAGAATAGCACGGAGTAGCGGCTCGCGTAACCACCCCCGGGCAGGACGAAGGCGCGAGACGGGTGCCGGCGGGATACTACCGGACAATCCTCCCTCGACCACGCCGTAGCGGCGGATGCGAACGATGTCGTATGCAGGGTGGCCCGTACGCGGCGCCCGCGTTATCGTGGCGGGCCGCCGGGAGCACGCCGGGCTCCCGCTCCGACGCGCCGGCCCGGGCAGCGGCGCGGACTTCAACCCCGTGATAGACGAGATGGACCTGCCGAACGTTACGATCTCCCTCCCCGACTGGGTCCCCGCGGCGGTGGACCTCGACGCGGCTTACCATTCGGACGAGGAGCGGATGCGGGTGGCCGTGGAGCTGTCGCGGCAGAACGTGCTGCGCGGCACCGGCGGCCCGTTCGGCGCGGTGGTGTTCGAGCGGGGGAGCGGGCGCATCGTGGGGGTGGGGGTGAACAGCGTGGTGCGGCTGGACAACAGCACGCTGCACGGCGAGATGGTGGCGTTCATGCAGGCGCAGGCGCGGCTGGGCTGCTTCTCGCTGCGCGTCGCGGGCGGGCCGGAGCACGAGCTGGTGACGAGCTGCGAGCCATGCGCGATGTGCCTGGGCGCCACCCTCTGGAGCGGCGTCACGCGCCTGGTCTGCGGCGCGCACCGCGACGACGCCCGCCGCCTCGACTTCGAGGAGGGCCCCGTCTTCCCCGAGTCGTACGCCTACGTGCAGGAGCGGGGGATCGAGATCGTGCACGGCATGCTCCGCGAAGAGGCGAACGCCGTGCTGGAGCTCTACCGCGCCCGCAAGGGCACCATCTACAACGGCTGAACGGACGGATGCCCGCTTCCCTCACCCCCGACGACCTCGCCGCCGCCGCCGCACGGCTCACGCGCGCCGACGAGGCCTTCGCCGCGCGCTACCCCGGCGAGGGCGGCGCCCGGCAGCCGGTGCACACCGTCTACGGCGGCGCGCAGCTCTTCCGCTCGGACTCCACCGGCAAGCTGGGCCAGGTCGCCCGCCGCGCGCTGCGCGACCACGCGCCGGACGCCGCCGCGCTCGCCTCCGCCGTGGGGCTGGCGGACGCGGGGCTGGCGGAGCGCGTCTACGCGCGGGTGGTGGAGAAGCTGGAGCGGGAGCCGGTGGAGGACTTCCGCATCGACTTCGAGGACGGCTACGGCAACCGCCCCGACGCGGAGGAAGACGGCCACGCCGAGCAGGCAGCGAAGGAAGTCGCCAAGGGCATGAAGGCCGGCACGCTGCCGCCGTTCATCGGCATCCGCATCAAGCCCTACACCGAGGAGCTTCGCCAGCGCAGCACGCGCACGCTCGACATCTTCCTCTCCACCCTGTTGCAGGAATCTGGCGGCAAGCTCCCCGACAATTTCGTCGTCACGCTGCCCAAGGTGCAGATCCCCGAGCAGGCGGCGGCCCTCGCCGACGTGTTCGACACCCTCGAGCCCAAGCTCGGAT
>DASYJZ010000027.1:0-7905 GCA_035995965.1 Longimicrobium sp.
CCCGGCGCGGGTCCGGGCAAGCGGCGCCCCCGGTCCGGAGCGGGGCGTCCCGCTCGACACGCGGGCGCCACACTCTCCATTTTCTAATCGTTTTACGCCACCGATTGCGATCTCAAGCATCAGGCGCTACCCTTCAAGCGCCCTTGGGGACGCGGCGAGTCGCGTCTTCACACACGAGTTCCTCTGTATGGAGAGACGACCGATGAACAAGCTCAAGCTGCGGCTCGACGACATCCGCGTGAACGGCTTCGAGGTGCTTCCGCTCGCGGAGTACGGCCTGGGGACGGTGAAGGGGGCCGAGGCCCTGATCACCGCCGTCACCCGCTGTCAGCAGGACACCTGCTGGGACGGCAGCTGCGGCACCGGCGTCCCCTGTCGCCAGTGCCCCTGATCGTCGCCGCCGACAGGTAACGAACCGCCCCGCCGGATATCGCCCGGCGGGGCGGTTCTGTTCGGCAAGGACGCGATGTATCGCCAGCCCGTCGCCTTACGCACGCTGCGCCCTCAAGCAGGCGCCTCAAAATGGGCGTCCCAGAGCACTGTGTCACGGTGCGGCAGCCATTCGAGGTCGTCAGAGAGATGCTTTACGACGACCCTTTGCTTCTGACCGAGTGCGCCCAGCTCGGACGAGAGCAACGGCTTCTCAGCATGGTCCGGCCAGAACTCGTCTACCCGTGCAACGAGGTACAGGTGCAGCGGCTTCAGCCCGGAGGGGTTCCATCGAGCGACCATGTCGTAGAGTACCTCGCGGCACAGCTCTTCGCTGTTCGGCTGCTCGAGCAGGCGCTCGTCGTAGTTCAACCCGATCTGTGACTTGGGGCTGTTCGCGCGTATGGCCTTCCCCAAAAGGTTCTGGCGTGTTGTCTCGCCGTCCACGGAAGAGAGCGCCGCGGCGCGCTCGTCGGCGGGGAAGCCGGCCAGCCACTGTTCGATGCTCTTACGAAGGTCCTTCGCAGCGCCGTGGACGGCGCTCCACGGCCATCCTGCCGTCTGGGCGGCCAACTGCTCGCACTCGCCCAGGACGAGGCGCACCCATTGCTTCCCCTCATCCAACCGAGGCATCGCCGGGACGCCGAATCCGGCGAAATTGAACGGGTCGAGCACGCGCTCGGTGATGCAGCGGCGACTCAGGTGGTCTGGATACGTTACGGGGATGATCCGGTCGATACGTCCCTTCCGCATCAACGCGGGCTCGATCCGCTCGACGTAGTTGGTTCCAAAAAGGAAGCAGATCTCCTGTCGAGAGCAGACCTCGTGCAGGTCCTGCAGCCGGTTGAGCATCGCGGGAATCACCAGGTCCAAAAACGAAGGTCGGGTGGGTCCACGCCGGCGCAGCAGGTCGTCGATCTCGTCGAAGAGAATGGTGACGCCGCGCACCTTCCCGAGCAGCCGGAAGATGAGCTGCGCCTCGGACTCCACCCGCTCCTCGCCGTGCCGCGTGAAGTCGGCTGGCGTGACCCGGATCAGCCGCGGCTCGCGGGGCACCCATCGCACCGTGTTCCTCCACAGGCGGCGTGAGAGCGCGCTTGCCACCGCCGTCTTGGACGAGCCCGGTGGACCGTGCAGCACGACTGAGTAGTTCGCGCCGGCGTTGTCTTCCTGGGTGTCACGGCCCATCCGCGCAAGCAAACTGTGCAGGCGCTCCGCATGTGGCGCCGCAAGATCCACCGGATCCATGTCGAATAGCTTGACCTGCTCCTGCACCACGGTGAAGCGTCGCTTGCAGAGTTCCCATACACGGTGCTCCACCAGGTCGCGTACCGCGAGCAGCGCATTCACCGAATATGCCGTGGTGAGCAGGCTCACCCGATCGTCCTCACGCATCTGGTCGGCCGCCCATCCCACTGCCTTCATCACGCGATCGTCTCGCGCGTGCTCCTCGTCGTCGCGTTCGGCGTCTGGATAACGCGGCCGGATCTCCCGTTGCGTCCGCTCCAGCCAGTCGACAAAGCGGAAAAGGGTGTCGTCCGCCACGTTGATCCCGGGAAAGTGTGACAGCGCCGAGGCCAAGGTCCACACCACGTCCGCCGCCGGTGGGCGAATCCCCTGCGACCCGTCGCTGGAGAAGTACGGGTGCAGGAGTCGCCAACTCCCGTCGAGCTGCGCGCCGAGGACCGCCTTCTTCACCGCGTCCGCGAGCTGGACGGGGGTAGTGAACCGCTCCGTCCGCACCGAGACCGCGATGGAGCTAACCAATTCGGCAGGATCGAAGTCATTGAAATTGTCGGCGCTGGTGAATGCCACCTCGCGGTTGGCGATCCCATGGCACCAGCGCGCCTGCAGGTCCACGGGGCGGCTAACGAGCTCGGCGACGTGTCGGTTTACGCCATCCAGGGTTTCGAGCGCCGCGGCGAGCGATGCATGGAGCGCCTCATCGGACTCATCCTCACCGACCAGTCGGAGGTTCGAGACCTCTGCCAGCGAGGCAAGGACCTCCCCGCACAGTTGCGCCGCCTTCTCCGCCGCACGGGCCACCATCTCCACGTACCCGCGATTCCTTCCCTCGTCCTCATCTCCCGCAAACACATCGAAGCCCAGCCGGCAATCACCGAACCGTGGCACCACACCCTTCTTCAACTCCTCGACGAGGTGCGACCTGATTCGCTCGAGCACCAGGGTCGCGTCGGTGAGAAGGGAAGCGTTCCGCCGCTGCAGCTCCACGAGTACCGTGCGGAGCTCCCGCATCACCAGCGGGTAGAGCGCCATCACGTCTGCGGTCGTGCGAACCCTGCGCAGCCGCCTCGTCAGCCTGTTTACGGCCGTCTTGAATTGATCGCTCGCCACTGAGATGGCCGCCATCTCACCCATGTGCAGGAGGATGAGGTCCAGCTGGGCACAGACGCGCCACTCGTGGTGGAGGCTATGGCCGGCAAGCCCTGCGGCGTCGCGCATCTTGGCGAGATACTTCAGGATCCGTCTCGAAACCTTCGCCCGACGCAGGCAGACGTTGCGCAGTTCGATGAGCGGCAACAGGCATTTGGCGGTCGTGTAGGCGTTGGGCCGCCCCGGCTCGATGCGAGCCCCGAGGTCCAGCTCGTCCTCCGGGTTGCGGCGGTAGAGGGGCCACACCATCGCGAAGAAGGCCACACATCCCGCTCCCGAGTGGGCGTGGTCCTCGCCCGTTTGCATCAGCACGTGGAAGACCTGAGCAGCGGTAAAGGGATTCAGCACTCCCAACACGCGGCTGTTCAGTACGGAGCAGCACTGTTCGAAGTACCTGTCGTCGTCGCCGGCGGCGGCGCGATCTGGGACAAACCGCTTTCCAAGGGTGCGAAGCGTCTCGTCGAGCCCGTCGAACTTGAGCTCGAGGTGCGAGAAGCGGCGCCGCATCCTGTTCACCCGCTGCAGCGTAACGATGCACAGGCTGGTCGCCACGCGGCTGCTGTGCGTGTCGAGGGGCGACAGCCGCGACACCCATTGGTGAAACCGGGGTGCCCCGTCGCCCGCGCGTTTGGCACGTTGCGCCTCTGCGATCAGCCACTCCACCGGACCCCGCAAGATGCGGTCGATCTGCTCTATGCGCGCGAGGCAGCGGTCGGCCAGGACTTCCAGTTCCCGCATTCCCTCCAGATTGGCTTCCATGGTTCGGCACCTCGGTGCTGGGTCGCAGTAGCCCGGAAGCCCATTGCGCCGAGCCACCGTCCGCCAGGAACGGCGACGAGCAAGCGGAATGTGGCAATGGGCTGACGGAGCGGGAGTACCTCTGGGATGCTTACGCGAGTCACTTCCGTCTGGCGATGAAGTCGAACATCGTAGCGGAAGATGATCAGGGCAGCAAGATTTCGGCCAATACGCGAGACGGCGCGGGCGCGTTCGGTAGCGTGGAGGTTTATATTTACGAGTAGTCCAAGATCCGCAGTATCATCAACGCCCAACGACCGTGGGCGGGCCGCCGTCACGCCAGGCGACACTTAGCCAGGGCGGGCACCGCCAGGCACAGTAGCGGAGGATAAAAGCTCGGAAGCGGGCGAGGCACCGCGGCTCGCTTCTGGTGTCCCGTTCCAGCAGCCGACCAGCCAACAGTATGACGCGGAGACGCGGAGCGGGCGAGCATCCCCCGATGCATGAGCCCTGTCTCTTCTTCCGTTCACTCTACCGTATGCCCGTGCGTCTCGCTCTCGGGGGTGTCGGGGCGCGCCTTGCGGTAGTCGGAGACGGCGTACCAGAGGACGACCAGGCCCACCAGCGCCAGCGCGCCGTACTGCACCGACGGCTGGTGCACGAAGCGGCCGAGGCCGAAGCCGAGCATCAGCCCACCGATCAGGGCGGCGATGGCGTTGAGCCAGGGGGTGGAGCGGAAGCCGCGCACGCTGCCGGTTCTTTCGGTCGAGGGGGTTCAGCGCGCCGCCGGGCGGCGCGCGGTGCGGGCGCGGATCACGTCGAAGAGCACGCGCCGGGCGATCTTGAAGGCGACGTAGCCCAGCGCCACCCCCAGCGCGATCCACACGATCAGGAAGTTCGACTTGAACAGGTCGAAGTAGTCGACCATGTAGAAGTAGCCGGCCGCCACCAGCACGCCGGGGACCACCGCCGCCCCGCTCGCGCGGCGCACCACCTTGCGGCGGCAGGCCTTGCACCAGCCGCGGCGGTCGGGCGTCTCGCCCTTGATGGCGTCGCCGCACTGGCGGCAGGTGAAGCCCTCGGCCTCTGCGCTCATCGTCCCGGCTCCTACCCCAGGCGGCGGATCACCGCGTCGGCGAAGCTGTCCGTGGTGCCCGTGCCCTTCAGGTCCGGCGTGAGGCTGTCGCCCTCGCGGATGGTCTGCTCCAGCGCGTCGCGGATGCGCGCGGCGGGCGCGGGCTGCCCCATGTGCTGCAGCATCATGATCGCCGCCATCAGCAGCGCCGCGGGGTTGGCGATACCCTTCCCCGCGATGTCCGGCGCGGAGCCGTGCACCGCCTCGAAGATCGCCGCGCTCTCGCCGATGTTGCCGCCCGGCGCCAGCCCCAGCCCGCCCACCAGCCCGGCGATCTGGTCGGAGAGGATGTCGCCGAACATGTTCTCGCAGACGATCACGTCGAAGCGGTACGGGTCCATCACCAGCAGCATCGCCGTCGCGTCGATGATGCGGTCCTCGAACTCCACGCGCCCCTCGTACTCCTTCGCCATCTCCCGGCCGACGTCCAGGAAGAGGCCCTGCGTGTACTTGAGGATGTTGGCCTTGTGCGCCAGCGTGACCTTCTTCCGCCCGTGCTTCACCGCGTATTCGAAGGCGTAGCGCAGGATGCGGTTCACGCCGAAGCGGGTGACCAGCATCACGCTCTCGGCGGCCGCGCGCGGGTCGCTGCCGATGCCGATGTAGTGCTCCACCCCGCTGTACAGCCCCTCGGTGTTCTCGCGCACCAGCACCAGGTCGATCCCCTCGTAGCGGCCGCCGAGGACGAGGGTACGCACCGGGCGGACGTTGGCGTAGAGCTCGAACTCCTGCCGCAGCGCCACGTTGATGCTGCGGAACCCGGTGCCGCTGGGCGTGCTGAGCGGACCCTTGAGCGCGATGCGGTTCTTCCGGATGGAGTCCAGCGTCGCCTTGGGGAGGGGATCGCCCACCTGCTTGAGCGCCGTCTCGCCCGCGATCTGCTCGTCCCACTGCAGCTCCGCGCCCGCCTTGTCCAGGATGCGCACCACCGCCGCCGTGATCTCCGGCCCGATCCCGTCGCCGGGGATCAGCGTGACTGTCTTCGCCATTTACGCAGCTCTATCTCCGTTGGGGGGCGGACGATGCCGCCCCCGTAGCGTGCTCTGGGTCGTACTCGATGGACCGGCGATGCAAACACCGCGCGCGGCGTCGAAGCGACGGGGTTTAGTCGACGGGTTTGGAAACCCGCCGCTGGAACTGCACGAAGCCCGCCTTCGCGGGCTGAGCGCCGGCCCTCGCCCGAGCCCTTCGCGTACATGCGGCGGCATGCGGCGGCAACATACGCCGGGCAAGGGGGATGCAAAACCCCTCGTCCGACGGTCGGGCGAGGGGTCGAGTCCATTCGCGCGGGCGGGGACGGTCAGCGCGCGGTGATCATGCGGGCGGCGAGGGCGGCGGCGGCGGTGGCGACGGGGGCGGGGCCGGGCTGCGCGGCGGGGATGCCGTCGGCCTCGCCCCACCAGACCACGTTGGCGCTGCGCGTGTCCACCACCGTGGCGGAGAGCCGCACGACGCCGCTGGTCCCGTCGGCCGAGGGAAGCCACTGCGCGGACTGGGGGATGAGCACCAGGCGCACGTCCATCAGCGCGGAGTAGCGCCGGAGGAGGCCCGCCAGCGGCTCCAGCACGTAGCGCTCGTGGTGGTGGCGGAAGGCGTCGGAGGGGAGCGCGTCGGGGTCGGCGGCGTAGCCGGGGGAGCGCCGGAGGACACCCCGCAGCCGGTCGGGGTCGATCCACTGCACCGCCGCGTCGCGCTCGCCGAGCGCGAACAGGATCTCGCGCGTGATCGCGTCCCGCGGCTGGCCTACGCCCGACGCGGCCTGCATCGGCAGCACCAGCACCTTCTGCCCCCCGAGCTGCATCGCGGCCACGGAGGTCGCCGGCGGGGGCGCGGCCGCGGGCGCCGGTCCAGCCTGCGGCCGCACCTGCCCCCCGCACCCCCCTACGGACGCGAGGAGTGTCACCGCGGCCAGGCGGCGGCGCAGGAACGAAGCGCGGGACGAGGCGAAGGTCATGCGGGACTCGGTAGGGGGTGGATAGGATGCGTCGCGGCGCGCCGGGCTTCGTCCCTCGCACGGGACGGCGCGGATGCGTCCGTCAGAGCAGGTGCCCGCCGTCGACCGGGATCACGGCGCCGGTGATGTGGCGGGCATACTCGGAGCAGAGGAAGACCACCACGTTCGCCACGTCCTGCGGGTCGCCCAGGCGCCCCAGCACGGCGCGCTCGCGGGCGCTGTCCAGGATCTCGGCGGGGACGCCGCTGGTCAGCCGCGTGGTGCGGATGTACCCCGGCGCCACCGCGTTCACGTTCACGTTGCTGGGGCCCAGCTCCAGCGCCGCCGAGCGGGTGAGCCCCAGCAGCCCCGCCTTGCTCGCGCTGTAGTTGGCCAGCCCGAACTCGCTGCGGATGCCGTGCACCGAGCTCACGTTCACGATCTTGCCGTCGTGCTGGCGGCGGAAGATGGGGCTCACGGCGCGGATCATGTGGAAGGCGCCGCTCAGGTTGGTCTCCAGCACCGAGCGCCACTGCTCGTCGGTGAGCCGCCAGAGCGCCCGGTCGCGCGCGATGCCGGCGTTGTTCACCAGGATGTGCGCGCCCCCCAGCTTCTCCACCGCGTCGCCCACGAAGCGGTCCACCATGCGCGGCTCGCGCACGTCGCAGAGGTCGTGGTGGCACTTGACCTCCATCTGCGAGATCTCGCGTGCCGTCTCGTCGGCCTCGTCCAGGATCTCGCGTCCGCCGTCGTAGCTGAAGTAGTTGAAGGCCACGTGCACCCCGTGCCGCGCGAACTCCAGCGCGATCGCCCTGCCGATCCCCGTGGCGCCGCCGGTGACGATGGCGATGCGCCCCCGCATGTTGGTGCCGTAGTTCAGCGAGCGCGGCTTCGTCTCCTCCACCATCTCCTCGAGGAGCTGCTCCACCGGGTCGGCCACGCGCAGCCCCTCCATCTGCAGGGGGTTGTACGCGTCCTGGGGGTGTTCGGGCAGGGGGTCGCGACCGGGCCGGCGTGAGGGCATCAGCGACCGAGACGAGGGGTTTGCGGCCTGTTGGGGGAACCGCCTGCATTCTAGCACGCCGCCGCTGCGGCCTGCAAGCAACTGCACGCACGGCGCGGCGTCCACCCCGTCCGGGCGCAACTTCCGCGCCGGGTGCCGGGGCCGCGTCAATGAACGGAAGGGGTCTCACGCACAGGCGCAGGGACGCGGAGCATCGCGGCGCGCACCACAGGCGCTTGCCCGGACCTGCGTTCGTGACCATAGTGACGAGAG
>DASYJZ010000028.1:0-9504 GCA_035995965.1 Longimicrobium sp.
GCGCCACGGCGATCGAGGGCGTCGAACCCGTCCAGCACGAAGTAGAGGGACGGCAGCAACCCCCCGAGGCGCGACAGGTCGGTGTCGAGCCGGTCGCGCTCGGCGCGCGGGATCCGATGCAGCCCGGCGCAGACGAGCGCATCGTGCGTGATCCAGAGCGTGCGGGAGATGCCGTCAGCCGACACGTCGAACCCGTATTCCCTCACGGCGTGGAAGGCGGCGATCCTGCGCGCCAGCCCGGCCACGAACAGCCGCGTCGCGCGCGCCTCGTAGTCGCCGGACGCGAGGGCGCGCAGGTGCTCACTGATCCCGGCGGCTACGTCAGCGCGGCAGGCGGCGGCGAACCCGGGAGCGAACCCGAGCGGCCCCAACGCCCAGTCGAAGTAGTCGCGGACCACCCGCGGCTCGGCCTTCCACGGACCGGGCTCATCGTTGCTCCAGGTGCCCACGAACTGGTGAACGCGGTCGCCCCAGCGCGGCGCTTGAAGCACGAGCCACTTCAAGAGCCCGAACGACTTGCCGGGGCTCCACGGCGCGCCCAAGGGTACACCGTCCCCGAGCCAGACGATGCAGGTGAGGATCTGCGTCTCTCGCGGGAGCTCCGTCGCGTTGGAGCTGCGTGCCGTCCGGAACCGGCCCACAAGGCCGCGCAACTCGTCGCGCATGCCCGCGAGCCATGGCCGGTTCAGCTCCGCCGCGCGGCGGGTGAATCGGACGATTGCCACGCGCAGGGGCACGCCCGAGTCGGAGACCTTCCCTTGCGACCCGATCCCGCTCGCCGCACCTGCTTCGGAGGAACTCTCCACATGGGGCAGATCGAGGGCCGCGGTCTGGAGTCTGTCGAACGCGCCGTGGAGTGCCTGGTGCGGCGCGCGGTCAGCGTTCCGGAAGCGGTCCTCCAGCAGTTCCAGCAGTTCCACCACCCGCCACCCGCGGGAGTCCAGGAGCGCCGCCGGGAGGATGCTCTGTGGCGGGCGCGGCGCGGTGGGCTGCGTCCACCGAAACGCGGACTCGGCGCGGGGCGCGGGGAAGAACAGATCTGCGCCGAAGTCGGCGGTGGCAGCTCCTTCGATGTTGAAGGAGAACTCTGCGGCCGGCAGTTGCAGCTCGCAGGGGCGTGCATCTCCTCGCCCCCCGTCGCTGATCGGCCGGAATCCGAACGGGTGGGTGATCAGGCGAAGCAGCCCATCGCAATCGAGCGATAGCCTGGCCCGCATGGGCGCGCCCAGTTCCACCAGCATGGCCTTGTCGACCCGCAGCGTCGGCGACAACGGGCAGATGGCACACTCCAGCAGCCGCCGCTCGAAGGGCCCGGGGATCTGCCAGGGATCTCCCTCCGCCAGCCCCGGCAGAGACGTCTCGCGCAGGATCGCGCCCATCCCCCACGGCCACGCCTTGTCCGGATCGTAGCACCGGATGCACAGCGGCACACCACTCTTTCCGCGCTCGGCGGCAACGAGGCCGCGCAGCCACTCCACCGTGTGCGAGCCCAGGAACCCCGCGCCGCCGGTGACCAGCACGCGGCTCACGTGCGCAGCGGAGGCGGTGGCGAGGCACGACGGTCCGCGCGGGGGGACGTGGACGAGCGCTCGCAGCCATTTCGGATCCCGAACGTCGCGGCACGTCTCCACCACCCGCGCCCCGATGCCGCCGAGCAGCGCCACCAGCAGGTCATCGTAGTCGGTGGTGCGCACCGCGGAAGACTCGTCCTCCAGGAACTTGATCGCACGGGGGCCGCTCGAAGGCTTTAGCTCCGCTCCGTGGCGCAGCGCGTTCCCTGGCGCCGCCCCTCGGCTAAATGCAGAGTTCGCCACCGTTACCACGCGACCCTTGTACCCGTCGGCGGCGAAAGGCGCGTCCACGAGCCACGGCATCGGCAGGTGCACCGGGACGAACCCCGGTCGACCGCGGAAGACGCGGCCCCTCCCGCGCCACGCCGGGTCCACCGGCAGTTCCAGTACGGGCGCCACCCTGGCGCTCCCGGGCCATGCGTCGCAGTCTGCGTCGGCGACGCGGCGAGAAGCCGCGAAGCCGGAGACGACGGCCGGCTCGAGCACCGTCCGGGGGCCGGCACCGCTGTACAGCTTCACGAAGTACCCCGGCACGTCCACCACCAGGACTTTGTCGAGCGCCAACGCCGCGTCGCGCACCGCCCGCAGCAGCGCGTCCACGCGCGTTCCCCCGTCGAGTTCCACCGCCCATCCCGGCGGGGGCATCCCGGCTGCGGGGTCTAGCGCCTGCCAAGCCTCGACGTCGAACATCGCCACCGCCCGCTCTGCGAGCGTCGGGAACATGGCCTGCACTGTCTTTCCCGACCCGGTCTCGATCGAGAAGCGGATCACGTCGCGCTTCCACCCCTCGTCGATCCGCGCGAAGTCCGCCATCACCTGCTCGCGGTCGTAGAGGTGATACAGTTGGTCGACGAAGGGCATGCCGGTGAACGTCTTTGCCACGAACACCAGGCGGTTGACCGCCGGCACAGCCGTCGGGGCAGCCCCGAGGGACTGATCAGCCCCGTTCACTCGGCTACTCATGGTCCCTCGGGTCCTGGGGCAGGGCAAGTTGCTTCCGACGCCGTCTCTCCACCCAGCAAAGGAGAGAGCGCCGCTTGCGTTCACTCGCCTTCCGAATCTGGCTTCGGGTCAAGGCGACCAAGCCCAGATCGTGGTACTTCAGCATCCTCTTCAGCGTGCACTCCGGGCCGTACCCGCTCCCGTCCCGGAGGCGGCGCGGGTTCGTCATCAGCACCTCGCAGATCCGGTCGGTGACCTCGGGCCGCGGGAGAAAGCCGGGTTTCTCGCAAATGTACCACGCGACCCGCAGCGGCAACCCGGCCTCGCGCGCGAGGCCGCGGATGGAGATGGCGAGCATCCGGCGGTCTTCAGTGATCAGCTCCCGATAGCGCCGGCGGTCCTCGGCCGCGTGGCGCGGATCGAGGTGCCCATACGTCCGCCGTACCCGTTTGCCCACGAGCCAGAGCAGGGCCGCCTTTCCGAACCGGATGCCAAGCCAAGCCCCGGCCAGCGCGGCCAGGGCACCTCCGGCGAATCCAGGATGTCCTACGAGAAACTTCCAGAGAGGTTGCAGGCGCGCGGCGCGCCAGCGGGCGGGATCCGCGAGGTCGAGAGTCCTAACGAGGAGGGTGAGAGCGCCGGCCGACACGACAGCGGGACCCCGATACCTGCGGACGAGTGCACGCCACGGCCGGCGTGCCGTTCGAACGTTCGTTCGGATTTTCGGGGGAACTTTTCGACCCGCGGCCATCTTCCGCTCCCGTGTGGGAGAAGCCGACCAGCCTGCTCCTGAGATATTAAGGAGGCATTCACTTGCGCGCAAGTCTCTTTTAGGCTGCGTTCTCGCCGCCCGTCCGCAGCGGCAGCATCAGCTCCACGCGGCACCCCCGCGCATCGACGCGGTTCTCCAGGGTGAGGGTGCCGCCGTGGGCCTCGGCGATCTGGCGGCTGAGGGCCAGGCCGATCCCGGTGCCGTTCGGCTTGGTGGTGAAGAAGGGGACGAACAGGTTCTCCGTGCCCTCCACGCCGGGCCCCTCGTCCTCCACCCAGAGCAGCAATTCCGCCTCGCGGCAGGCCCAGCCGGCCGCGACGCCGCCGGCGGTCTCCAGCGAGGCGTCGGCGGCGTTGCGGACCAGGTTGATCAGGAGCTGGTCGAGCTGGTCGCCGTCCGCCTGGAGCGTGCAGGGCGGCCCCTCGCGCACCTCCACCGGCAGGCGCGTCTCCAGCGCGGCCACGCGGCGCACCCACGCCTCCACGTCCACCGGGCCCAGGCGCGGGGGCGGGAGCCGGGCGAGGCGCGCGTACGAGGCCATGAAGCGGGTGAGCGCGGCCGAGCGCCCGCCGATCACCTCCAGGCCCTGGCGCAGGTCGTCGTCGCGGTCGGCGGGCGGGGGGTCGGCGCGCAGCAGGTCCCGCAGCGAGCCGGCGATGGAGTGGATGGGCGCGAGCGAGTTGTTGATCTCGTGGCCGAGCACGCGCACCAGCCGCTGCCACGCCTGCCGCTCCTCCTCGCGCAGGGCGTGGCTCAGGTCGCTCAGCACCAGCAGCTCGTGCGGCCGGCCGCCCTGGCGGAACGAGCGGCGGCGCACCTCCCAGCGCCCGGTGGCGCCGGGGAAGGCGTGCTGGAAGGTGCGCGGCGCCTCGCCCGCTAGGCATCCCTCGAGCCCGAGCTGGTCGGCCTTCAGCCCGAGGATGCGCTCGGCGGGGCGCTCCAGCAGCCGCTCGCCGGCGCGGTTCACCAGCCGCAGCCGGCCGTCGGCGCTGAAGGCGAAGACGGCCGCGTCGATCTCGCCCATCGCCGTACGCAGCAGCGCCGCCGCCTCCAGGCTCCCCAGCCGCTGCTCGCGCAGGGTGCGGCCGAGCTCGCCGACCTCCAGCAGCACCAGCCCCAGCGCGTCGTCGCTGCGGCCGCCCGAGGGGCGAAGCGAGTAGTCGCCGCTGCGCAGGCCGAAGAGGAGGTTGGCGAGGGTCTGCAGCGGATGCACCACCTGGCCCCGCACCGCGGCGGCCCCGGCCAGGGCCGCCGCGACGAGGAGCGCGGTGAGCCAGCCGCGCGCCGAGCTCCCGAAATCCCCCGTCCAGAGCAGCACCAGCGCCACCGCCGTGGCCGGGGTGGCGGTGAGCAGCGCCAGCAGGAGCACGCGCCGCTGGTGGCGCAGGCGGCGGAGGAAGGTCTTCACCGGGGGGCGGGAGACGGGGCGGCGTCTGGGGGGCGCGCTACAGGCCGTAGCGCTGCAGGCGGCGGTAGAGCGCGCTGCGGGAGAGGCCGAGCGCCTCGGCGGCCTGGCTCACGTTGCCGTCGTGGCGCTGCAGCGCCTTGCGGATCAGCACGCGCTCCACCTCCTCCAGCGCCATGTCGTCCAGGCTGGCCGCGGCGCCCTGGGCGGTGGGGAGCGCCAGGTCCACCGGCTGGACGGTGGTGCCGTGCATCAGCAGCAGCGCGCGCTCCACCGCGTGCTCCAGCTCGCGGACGTTCCCCGGCCAGGGGTAGTCCAGCAGCGCCTGCATGGCCTCGGGCGAGAATCCATCCACCGTGCGGCCGTACCGCGCCGCCCGCGCGCGCAGGAAGTGCGTGGCGAGCGCGGCGACGTCCTCGCGCCGCTCGCGCAGCGGCGGGAGGCGGATCTCCACCGTGTTCAGGCGATAGAGCAGGTCCTCGCGGAAGCGGCCCTGGGCGATCTCGCGCGCCAGCTCGGCGTTGGTGGCGGAGACGATGCGCACGTTGGCGCGCTCCGTCCGCGACGAGCCGACGCGCTGGTACTCGCCCGTCTGCAGCACGCGCAGCAGCCGCGCCTGCAGCCGGGGCGAGAGGTTGCCGATCTCGTCCAGGAAGAGGGTGCCGCCGTCGGCCATCTCGAAGTAGCCCACGCGGTCGGACTTGGCGTCGGTGAAGGCGCCCTTCACGTGGCCGAAGAGCTCGCTCTCGAACACGCCCTCGGAGATGCCACCGGCGTTGACCGTCACCATCGGCCGCGAGGCGCGGGCGGAGGCGGCGTGGATCCAGCGCGCCACCACCTCCTTTCCCGTGCCGTGCTCGCCGGTGATGAGCACGTTGGCGTCGGACGGCGCCACGCGCTCCATCAGCCGGCGCACCGGCTGCATGGCCCGCGCGTCGCCGATCAGCTCGGGAAGGCCGTCGCGGCGCAGCCGCCGGTTCTCCTCCTCCAGCCGCTCCGTCTTCCGCAGCGCGCGGCCCAGCTCCACCTGCGCGCGCAGCACGGCGACCAGGCGCGCGTTGTCCCACGGCTTCTCCACGTAGTCGCGGGCGCCGCGGCGCATGGCCTCGACCGCCCCCTCCACGCTCCCCCACGCCGTCATCACCACCACGGGAAGGGTGGGATGCACCGCGTTCACGCGGGTGAGCAGGTCCATCCCCTCCTTCCCGGAGGTGGTGTCGCGGGCGTAGTTGAGGTCCATGAGCAGCGCGTCGAAGGACTGCTCGGCGAGCGCGGCGGCCACCGCGGCGGGCGAGGCGGCGGTGGTGACCTCGAAGCCCTCGGCGCGCAGGAGGAGCCGCAGGGCCTGCAGGACGTCGGCGCGGTCGTCGGCGACCAGGACGCGCGGGATCGGCTCGGAATCCATCACAGCAACGTCTCACGCGGAGCCGGCGCCGTCAACGGAGCCGACGGAGCCGGCGGAAGCCCGGCTGGAAGAACGGGATCAGGCCATCTCGAAGCCGTGGCGGTGCAGCTCCACCGCCACCTCGTCGCGCACGTCGCTCACCACCTGGCCATCGAAGAGGTGGATCGAGCGCTCGGCGTGCTCGGCGTAGCGCGGGTCGTGGGTGACCATGATGATGGTGGCCCCGTCCTGGTGCAGCTCGCGCAGCAGCCCCATCACCGCCTCGCCGTTGGTGGAGTCCAGGTTCCCCGTGGGCTCGTCGGCGAGGAGCACCGAGGGCTTGCCGGCGATGGCGCGCGCGACGGCGACGCGCTGCTGCTGGCCGCCGGAGAGCTGCGAGGGGTAGTGGTTCACCCGGTGGGCCATCCCCACCCGCTCCAGCGCCTCCACCATGCGCTGCCTGCGCTCGGCGGCGGGGAGGTTCCGGTAGGTGAGCGGCAGCTCCACGTTCTCGGCCACGGTCAGGTCGCCGATCAGGTTGAACGCCTGGAAGATGAAGCCGATCTCGCGGTTGCGGATCTGCGCCCGCTGGTCGGCGGTGAGCCGCGCCACGGAGTGGCCGTTCAGCACGTACTCGCCCGAGGTGGGGCTGTCGAGCAGCCCCAGGATCGACAGGAGCGTGGTCTTGCCGCCGCCGGAGGGGCCGGCGATGGCCAGGTACTCGCCCTGACGCACCTCCAGCTCGATGCCGGAGAGGGCGTGGGTCTCCACCTCGTCGGTATGGAACACCTTGCTCAGGCCCTCCAGGCGGATCAGCGGCTGCTTGGACTCGTCCATCGTCAAACTCTGCGTAAGGGGGATTCAGGGGGTTTCGGCGCGCGGGGCTACCGCAGCCGTACCTTCTGGGCGCTGTCCCACGCCGACATGTCCGCCAGGATCACCGTGTCGCCGGCGCGCAGGCCGCTCACCACCTCGATGGTGCTGGCCGAGCTGCGGCCCAGGCGCACGGGCACGCGCACCGCGGTGCGGCCGCCCTCCTCCACGCGGAAGAGGCTGGTGCTGCCGGCCTGCGCGGTCGCCGGGCGGTCGACGTAGAGCACGTCCCGCAGCCGCTCGATCTCGACCACGCCGTCCACGCTCAGGTCGGGCCGGGCGCCGCGGGGGAGCTCGCCCTCCAGCGCCACGTCCACCGTGACGGTGCCGTCGTGCACGGCGGGGTCGATGCGGCTCACCCGGCCCCGCACGATGCCGTTGCGCGTGTCCACGCGGGCGGGCTGCCCCACCACCAGGTCGCGCGCCTGCGTCTCGGGGATGCGGAGCTGCGCCTTGAGCCGCCCGGGGCGCACGACCACGGCGAGCGGAGAGCCCGGCGTGACCCACTGGCCCTCCTGCAGCGGAAGCTCGCGCACCACGCCATCGGTGCCGGCGGTCACGCGCATGGACTCCACGTAGCCGCGCTGGAAGTCGGCCAGCCCGCGCAGCCGGTCGATCTGCGACTGCTGCGCGGCGAGCTGGGCGCGGCGCGAGTCGGCCAGGAAGCGCAGGCGCTCCTCTTCGACCCGGAGCCGGCTGGCCAGCTCTTCGGCGTGGTCCTGCGAGCGCTGCTGCTCCTGGCGCGAGACCACGCCGCGCTCCACCAGCTCGCGGTTGGCGGCGGCCACGCGCTGGGCGTCGGCCTGCTCGGCGCGCAGCGTGGCCAGGGCGCCCTCCTGCGAGAGCCGCTGGTTCTCCAGGCTGGCAGCCAGGCTGGCGCGCTCGGCCTCGGCGCCGCCGAGCTGGCGCTGCCCCTCGAGCGCGTCGCGCTGCACGTCGGGGTTGCTCATCACCAGCAGCGGCGTCCCGGGCTCCACGCGCTGGCCGGGCTGCACCAGGATGCGCTCCACGCGCCCCGCGGTGACGGCCGAGATCCAGCGCACCTGCTCGGGCACCAGCGTGCCGGGCCCGCGCACCTCGCGCAGCATGGTGCCGCGCCGCACGGTGCCGGTCCACACACCGGCCCCGTCGAGCTTCGGCACGGCGGGCCCCATCGAGGCCAGGGCCACCGAGCCGGTGAGCAGCACGGCCGCGGCGCTGGCCGCGTAGAGATATCGTCTGGTGTTGCCCTTGCGGGCGCGGGGGATGTCCACGGTTCCTTCTCGCGTTTCGTCTCGGTGTCGTCCGTCGGTGCCGCCGGGATCATCCTATACCAAGATGCGTACCTCGCGCGGCGACGATCCTAACTATGCTTCCAGCCTGCACTTGCGCCGCAAACGCCCGCCGCCGGCGGACCGGAAGGTGTCCGCTTGTGGGATTTGCATGTCGCGTAACCGGAGAACCGCTCCGTCCGCGGGCTCAATCCGCCCGCAGGGCGCGGCTGGGCTCGATGCGGGCGGCGCGGCGGGCGGGGATCCAGCTCGCCAGGACCGCGATGGTGGCCAGCAGCGCCGCGGCGCCGGCGAAGGTGGCGGGGTCGGCGGGGCGCACCTGGAAGAGCATGGAGGCCATCCACCGCGCCAGCAGCAGCGCCGCGGCCGCGCCGGCCACGATCCCCGCCGCCGTGGGCCAGGCGGAGCGCCTCACCACCATCGCCACCACGTCGCGCGCCCGCGCTCCCAGCGCCATGCGGATGCCGATCTCGGCCGTGCGCCGGGTGACGGAGTAGGCCACCACGCCGTACAGCCCCAGCGCCGCCAGCAGCACCGCCACGCTCCCGAAGAGCGAGAGCAGGATGGTGAAGAAGCGTGGCTGGGCCACCGTGTCGGCCATGGCGCTGTCCAGCGTGCGCACCTCGGCGATGGGCTGCAGCGGGTCGGCGTCGTGGATGGCGCGGCGCACCGAAGCGGCGGCGGCCGCGGGGTCGCCGGTGGTGCGCACGAAGAGCTGCGTGGCGCCGCGCGAAGCCAGCGCGTAGGAGAGGTACGCCGCGGGCTGCGGCTCGCTGGCCAGCCCCTCGTTGCGCACGTCGCCCACCACGCCGATCACGGTGAGCTGCGTGTCCTCCAGCTTCACCGTCTGCCCCACCGGGTCGGCGCCGGAGAAGTAGCGGCGCGCGGCGGCCTGGTTGATCATCAGCACGGGGGGCGAGTCCGCGCCCTCGTCGCGCGGCTCGAAGCCGCGGCCGCGCAGCAGCGGGATGCCGAGCGCGGAGAAGTAGCCCGGGCTCACGATGAGCGTGCCCGAGGCGGGGTGCATCACCGCGTCGGGGCCGCTGCGCCCGGCCAGGGTGAACTCGTAGGGCTCGCCGCCGCCGTGCAGGGGCTGGGTCTTGGCCGCGCCCACCGCCGCCACGCCGGGGATCTCGGCCACGCGCCGCAGCAGCTCGCTGCGGTAGGCGTTCTTCTTGTCGCCGCTGTCGTAGCGGTCCGACGGGATGTCGAGCGAGGCCAGCAGCACGTGCTCGGCGTGGAAGCCGGGGTCCACGCTCACCAGCCGCCAGAAGGAGTTCACCAGC
>DASYJZ010000029.1:0-10029 GCA_035995965.1 Longimicrobium sp.
CCGCGCAGGAAGTGCGCGTTGCCGTGGTTCCAGTCGGAGACGGCGCTGTGGATGAAGAAGGCGAAGCGCATCACGCCACCGACCGCTTCTGCTCCGGCCGCGCGGCGAGCTCGCGGTAGAGCGCGAGGTAATCCCCCGCCATCCGTGCCGCCCCGTAGCGCCGCAGCGCACGCCCCCGCGCCCGCTCGGCCATCTTCGCCACCCGCGCCGGGTCGGTCGCCAGCCGCCCCAGCACCCCGGCGAGCGCCGCCGCGTCGCCGCTGGGGAAGAAGTCCGCGCAGCCGTCCCACAGCTCGCGGAAGGTCCCGATGTCGCTCAATACCAGCGCGCACCCGTTCAGCGCGGCCTCCAGCGGCGCCAGTCCGAACGGCTCGTAGCGCGACGGGGCGACGTACACCGTGGCGCGGCGCATCCACGCGTCCACCGCGGTGCGCTCCACGCGACCGTGCATCACCAGGTTCCTCGCCTCGAACACCCCGCCGTGCGGCGCCACGGACTCGCCGAGCAGGTGGACGGGCGGGAAGCCGGGGCCGAGCATCCCCACCGCCGCGTCCAGCAGGTCGACGCCCTTCCCCTCGTCCCACGCGCGGCCGACGCAGAGCACCAGCGGCTCGCCTTTCGGCGCCGGCTCGGCTGCGGGCGGCTCGGCGCCGTTGTGGATGACGCGCGCGCCGTGGACGCCGTAGTGATCGGCGAGCTGCGACGCGTGCCAGGACGTCGGCGCCACGACGGCGTTCGAGGCCAGCAGGCCGTCGGTGGCCCAGCTCGCGTACGGCTCCCACTCGGCGGGCGCCGCGCCGCCTCGGACAGCCGTCCACCAGGAGAGCACGTCGCTGTGCGCGACGGTGACCACGGGCGCGGGGAAGCCGAAGGCGGCGTAGGCGAGTTGGTTCAGGTGCACCACGTCCGCCGCCCAGAGCTGGGACAGCTCCCGCAGCCAGCGCGCCGCCTCGCGCACGTCCGCGGCGGCGCCGTCCATCCACTCCAGGCGATAGGTGCGCGAGGTGACCTGCACGCCCGCGGGGACGTGCGCCAGCCGCTCGTCGCGCGGCTCGCCGATGGCGGCGATCAGCACCTCGCAGCCGAGGGCGTCGAGCTGCCGGGCCAGGGTGACGGTGTAGTCCCACACCCCGCCGACGGTATCGGTGGTGAGCAGGATCCTCATCGTCCGTAGATGCGGTCCAGGACCCGCGCGACCTCCACCAGCCGCCCGCACTCCGGGTCGAAGCGCTCCCCCTCCGCCAGCCGCCGCGTCCAGTCCACCGCCGCGCGGCCGCCCCACGGGTCGGGCGGCGAGGCCAGCGTCTCGTGCGCGGTGCCGTGGTAGAGCTCGGCGGTGAAGTCGTAGAACGAGCCGCCCACGTTCTTCAGCGCCGCGCCGCCGCCGGTGCCGTAGAAGGCGGCCTCGATCACCGCGTCGCGCCCGGCGGAGACGCGCCAGGAGCAGGTGAGGCCGACGCTCGTCCCGCCATCCAGCCCCAGCGCCGCCGTAGCGAAGTCCTCACCGACGTCGGGGGATGGGGGAAGGAGCGCGCCCGCGCGGTAGAGGCGGCTCGCGACGGACTCGACCGCGGGCCAGCCGAGCGCCCAGAGCGCCAGGTCGACCAGGTGCACGCCCAGGTCCATCACGCACCCGCCGCCGGAGAGGGCCGGGTCGTAGAACCAGGGCTTGTCGGGCCCGTAGGCGTTGTGGAAGACCAGGTCGACCGCGAACACCTCGCCCAGCTCGCCGGCGCGGATGCGCTCGCGGATGGCGTGCATCCCCTCGGTGAAGCGGTAGCTGAAGTCCACCGAGAGCAGGCGGTCGGCGGCGCGGGCGGCATCCACGACGCGGCGCGCCTCATCGGCGGTGCGGCCGAGCGGCTTCTGGCAGAAGACTGCGGCGCCGCTCTCCAGCGCGCGGATCGATTGCTCGGCGTGCAGCGCGCTTGGCGTGGCGATCACGATGCCGTCCAACTCCATCGCCAGCAGCTCGTCGAGCCCGCAGACCAGCTCGGCGGCGGGGGCGGCGTTGCGCGCGGCGGCCATCCTCTCGGTGGAGCTGTCGGCGATCGCGGCGATCTCGGCCAGGCCGGTGTCGGCGATGGCATCCATGCGGTGCCGGCCGATCCAGCCGACGCCCAGGAAGCCGAGGCGCGGCACCGAGAGCTCCGTCGCACCGGCGTGCGCGAGCTCGTCTGCGGAGTTCGAGGCGGAAAGAAGGTCTGTCACGGCGTCGGTTCAGCTTTTTCTCTCACAGGGGTCACAGGGGTCACGGGGAACTGCGCTGTTTTTCCTCTGCGACCCCTGTGACCTCTGTGAGAGATTGCAGTTTCAGTTGGTGATCAGCGCCTTCAGGAACCCGTCGGGACGATCGCGGGTGGCGTCGAGCGCGTCCCCGAGGCGGTCGAGCGGGAAGATGTGCGTGTACAGCGGCGACGGGTCCAGCCGCCCCGAGGCCACCGCGTCCACCGCGGCGCGGATGCCGCCGACGTACACCTGCGGGTCGCGCTCGTGGGCGTTGACCACGTCGATCCCGCGCCAGTTCCAGAGCTGCAGGTTCACCTGCCGCGGCCCGTCCTGGTGGTAGCCCGCCACCACCAGCCGCCCCCGCTCGCGCGTCAGCTCCCCGGCCAGGTCCAGCGGCCACTGCTTCCCCACCGCCTCGATCACCCGGTCGCAGAAGGCACCGCCCGTCAGCGCCTTCACCCGCTCGATGATCCGCCAGTGGTCGTCCATCGGCACCCGCTCGTCCGCGCCCATCTCCCGCGCCACCTCCAGCGAGAAGGGGCGTCGGGAGATGGCGATCACCCGCGCCCCGGCGTCCTTCGCCAGCCGCGTGAGCAGCGCGCCGAGGAAGCCGACGCCCACGATCGCCACCGTCTGCCCCGCGGAGATCCCGCTGCGGCGGAAGATGTTCATCGCGCACCCCAGCGGCTCGCCGGGGAACGGACGCCCGTCGAGCGCCGCCGGGAGCGGGACGACCGCGGAGGCGTCCGCCAAGTCGTACTCCGCGTACGCCGCGTACGAGAGCGCCGCCACCCGCTGGCCTTCGGCGAGACCTTCGACGCCCTCGCCGAGCGCGTCCACCGTCCCCCACCCTTCGTGGCCCAGCGCGCCGGGCTCCGTGGGGTACCGCATCCACTCCGCCCCGCCCCAGGGGGTGAGGTTGCTGGCGCAGACGCCGCACCCCTCCAGGCGGACGCGCACCTGTCCCGGGCCGGGCTCGGGGAGCTTCACCTCCTCCAGCACCGCGCGCCCCGGCCCGGCCAGGCGCGCGGCCCGCATGGTGTCCGTCGCCGTCAGCATCGGGCTCACCGCGCCACCAGCGCCGGCGCCGCCGCCACCGCGCGCGCCGGCGAGGGCGTGTCGAGGTTGGCCTCCTCCAGCCAGCCGGCGAGCTTCTCCAGCCCCGCCTGCCAGCTCGTCTCGGCCTTCCACCCCAGCACCCGCTCCGCGCGGGAGGTGTCGGAGACGTAGATCTTCTGGTCGCCCGGCCGCCAGCCGGCGCGGGTGATGGGGACGTCGGCGCCGGTGATGTCGCGCAGCCGCTCGATCACGCCGCCCACGGAGACCGCGTTGCGCTGCCCGCCGCCGAGGTTGAAGACCTCGCCGGAGACGGTGTCGATCTTCCCCATCGCCAGCCGCATGGCCCGCACGAGGTCTTCGATCCAGAGGATGTCGCGCACCTGGCAGCCGTCGCCGTAGATGGTCAGCGGCTCTCCGCGCAGCATCGCCCGCCCGAAGTGGGCGACCCACCCCTGGTCCTCGGTGCCGAACTGCCGCGTGCCGTAGATGCAGCTCATGCGGAAGACGACGGTGGGAATGCCGTAGATGCGGGCATAGTCGTGCACGTACTGGTCGGCCGCGCCCTTGCTGCAGCCGTAGGGCGAGTGAAAGTCGAGCCGCGCGTCCTCGCCGATCCCAGGGCGGCCGTCCGCGTAGACGTAGCGGTCGCCGTCCAGCGCCACCGGCACCTCGTCCATCCCCCCGTAGACCTTGTTGGTGGAGGTGAAGAGGAGCGCCGGGGGCGTCCCCATGCCGCGCGCCGCCTCCAGCACGTTGAAGGTGCCGAGGACGTTGGTCTCCAGGTCCGCGCGCGGATCCTGGAGCGAGGTGGTCACCGCCACCTGCGCCGCCAGGTGGAAGACCTGCCTGCACTCCGCCACCAGCGCGCGCACCCGCGCCGCGTCGCGCACGTCCGCCGTTTCGATGCGGACCTGGTCGCCGTGGCGGCGCTTGAGCCAGGCGGCGTTCATCCGCACCCCCTCGCGGCTGAAGTTGTCCGCCACGATCACCCGCTCCCCCGCGGAGAGCAGGGCGTCGGCCAGGTTGGAGCCCACGAACCCGGCGCCGCCGGTCACCAGGATGGAATCGCCCTTCCCCTTCATCTTCCCCTCTCCCTCACAGCGTGAGTCCCCGCGCGGCGAGCTCGGCGGCGTGCGCCTCGACCGCGCTCTCCGGGCGCTCCTGCTCCCGGAGCCACCCCACCAGCTCCTCCATCCCCTGCTCGAAGGTCACCGTGGGCTCGTAGCCCAGCACCTCGCGGGCGAGCGAGATGTCCGCCCAGCAGTTGCGGATGTCGCCCACCCGGTACGTCCCCGTCACCTCCGGCTCCAGCTCGCTCCCCAGCACCCGCGCCAGCGTCTCCGCCACCTCGCGCACCGTCACCGCGCGCCCGGAGCCCACGTTCAGCGCCATCCCCACCGCGGCGTCTTCGTCGGCCGAGAGCAGCAGCGCCTGCACGATGTCGCGCACGCTCACGAAGTCGCGGCGCTGCTCGCCGTCTTCGTAGACCAGCGGCGCCTGGCCGTTCAGCAGCCGCGAGCTGAAGATCGCCGCCACGCCGGTGTAGGGGTTGGAGAGCGCCTGCCGCGGCCCGTAGATGTTGAAGAAGCGCAGCGCCACGCTGGGGATGCCGTACGCGCCGCCGATCATCAGCACCATCTTCTCCTGGTCGGCCTTGGTGAGCGCGTAGATGGAGGTCGACTCGAGGGCCTTCGCCTCGTCGGTGGGGGCGGGGGCGAGCTCCACCCCGTCGGGGTCGCGCAGCTCCCACTCGTGCCGCCGGAGCTGCTCCAGCGAGCGCGCCGAGACGCGCGGCTCGCGCCCGTCGGGCCGGGTGTAGCGCCCCTCGCCGTAGATGGACATCGACGAGGCGACCACCACCCGCTCCACCTGGCCACGGTCGTCCACCAGCGCCTGCAGCAGGTTGGCGGTGCCGAGGGTGTTGACGGCGGTGTAGCTCGCCACCTGGTACATCGACTGCCCCACGCCCACCGCGGCGGCCAGGTGGTAGACCAGGTCGACCCCCGCCAGGCTGCGCCGCACCGCCTCCACGTCGCGGACGTCGCCGCGGACCAGCTCCGCCTCGGCGGGCACCCACGCCGGCACCCGCTGCTCGGGCCCGTGCACCTGCGGATCGAGGTTGTCGAGGATGCGCACCGCGTCGCCGCGGGCGAGGAGCGCGTCCACCAGGTGGCTCCCCACGAACCCCGCCCCTCCCGTCACCAGAACTCTGCGCGCCACTGAAGCTCCTCCGCTGTATCCGTGAATCCCTGTCCCCGCCGACAATCTACGAGACTGGGGATCGATCCGTCCCGGTCCCGGCGTCCTGGTGCTCCGCGGAAGACGAAGCCCGCCGGCCGTTCAGGCCGGCGCCAGCCGCGCGTCATACTCCGCGCTCCAGCGCTGCAGCCGCCCATCCACTTCCCCCGCCCACACCCCGGCGACCAGCCGCTGCGCCAGCCGCACCCCGAGCCGCTGCTCCTGCACGCGCCCCGCCTCGGCCTCTCTGCCCCGCACCAGCAGCTCCGCGGCCTCCATCTCGAGCGCGAAGGCGAGGCGGTCGAGGTCCGTAAAGATCCGTCCGCGAAGCGCTGCCGCCTCTGCAGCCTCGACCGGGGGTGGGGAGCTCAGCATGTGGCCGGAGTGCACAGTTGAAACCGGACGCGTGCCCATCTTCGATTCCGCCGGGCGCCGCGCGGAATTGGGGCCATGGGGTTGGCAACATGCGTGCCTTCCGGGTAGCACGGTTAAGTGGCGACACCACGCGGATCTGCGTGATGTTCATCTAAGTACCTTTCCCACAAAGGTTTGTACATTTCCGCAACTGGACGGCAGGCGATTGGCTGGCCCGTCGCACCTCCGAAGGCGCACGTCACGCTCCGATTCGGCCACCGCCACAACATCTGGAGAAGATTCGATCGGATGACCGGGAATGGACAGCTTTGTAGAAGCATTGGCGCAAGCCACGCAAAAGCGCCGAAGCGGGTCGATTTCCGCTTCGGCGCGCCGTCCACTTCATCTCCGCCTCCCGGCCGTCCCCCGTTGGGCGCTGACGTTCCTGGCGTGAGCAGACCCGTGGCGACCCAGCTCGTTACATGCCCATGCGGCGCTTGAGCTCGGCGAGGCGGTCGTCGACGTCGGCGGGGGGGCGGCGGGGAGGCGGGGGGCCGCCCATCTCCTCCAGCGCGTCGGCGTAGGCGCTGTCGTGCTCGATCTTCTCCTCGGCGCGGGCGAAGTCGTCGAGCGGGGTGCCGCCCATGGCCGCGTCGATGCGGCCGCGCGCGCCCTGCCGGCGCAGCTCGGAGAGGAGGGCGAAGCGGTTGGCATCGGCCTCCTTGTAGCGGTGCATCATCTCCTGCCCCTCGTCGCGGCGCAACTCCCACTCGGCCTTCGCCGCGCGCACCTTGTCCTCCAGCACGGCGATGCGGCGGCGGTGCTTCTCCTCGAACTCGATCGCCACGCGGATCGTCTCGGCGTCCTTGATGCGCTCCGCCTGGCCGCGGCGGCGCACCGTCTCGTCCAGGCGCGCGCGCTCGCGCTCCAGCTCGGCCAGGGCGGCGGTGTGGTTCTGCTCCAGCAGGGGGATCTGCGCGCGCACCTCCACCATCTCCCGGCGCATGGCCCCGAGCAGGCTCGCCACCTGGTCCGCCGGCTCGCGCCGCCCTACCTCGGTGATGAACGAGTCCCACGCCTGGCTGAAGAGCTTCCTGAGATCGTCGAGCATGGGGTCCGCGGAGGAGTGCGTGCGATGAGGTCTGACGCTGAACAAGCTGGTTCCCGCGCTGGCGCGGAGCAAGGGTGCGTACGCAGGCGAAGAGCGGTCGCGTCCCGCCCACCCGCGCCGACAAGTCCGCGCCTCATCCTTATGCCGTCACCTCTCCCATGTTGTTTGGGAGAGGTCGAAAAAAACAGGTGAGACGGCAGTTTGTCTCTCCTGTTTTTTCGGGTAAGGGGTTCCAGCCGCGGCCACTCAAACCTCCGCTTCGTCCACCCCCGCTTCCCCATGCCCGTCGGCCGACGGCCCGCGCTCCTCGTAGACGCCGGCGCGCTTGAGGTACTTGATGACCTCGATGGCCATGGCGCGGATGAAGCCGGCCTCGCGGTGGTCCACGTCGGCGCGGCGGACGAGCTCGCGGAGCGTGCGCATCACGCTCTCGCTGTTGCGCGTCTTGAAAAAGTCGATTGCCCAGAGGGCCCGCTCCAGGTCGGCGAAGACGATCTCCAGGAACTCGACGGACGGCGGCGGCGCGGTGCGGCGCGGGGGGCGGAACTCCTGCGCCTGCCCGGCGGCGGCCATCCACAGCTCGTACGCCGTCAGCAGCACCGCCTGCGCCAGGTTCAGCGAGGCGTGCCCCGGGTTCGTGGGGATGATGCAGGTGCGGTGGCAGAGGTCGAGGGCTTCGTTGGAGAGCCCCTTGTCCTCGCGCCCGAAGAGCAGCGCCACCGGCCCCGCTGCCCCCTCGCTCGCCTCGCGCCCGCGCGCCAGCAGCTCCGGCGCGATGTCGCGCGGCCGGGCGACGGCGCGCTTGGCGCGGCGCGCGCGGGCGGTCATCCCCACCACGTACTGGCAGTCGGCCAGCGCCTCTTCGAGCGTGTCGAAGAGCTCGGCGCGCTCCACCACGTCCTGCGTGCCGTGCGCGATCCCCTCGATGCGCCAGGGGTCCCACAGCGCGGGGCTCACCAGCCGCAGCCGCGCGAGCCCGAAGTTCTTCATCGCGCGGATGGTCCCCGCGACGTTGACGTGGTCCTGCGTCTGCCACAGGACCACGACGATCCCCTCCAGCGCCGCCTTCGCATGCTGGGGGATGTCGTCGGGGCCCGCGCCGTCCTGCTCGATCTCGCTCATCCCAAACCCCAAAAGACAGGACTCACGCAGAGCCGCGGAGCCGCCGAGAACTGCGCAAGCTCTCCGCGGCTCTGCGGCTCTGCGTGAGACCGCCGTTTCTGTCGCTGTGACCTACCCCCGGTACCCCTCGTCGCCGGGCCGCGGCGCGCGCCGCGTCTGCTGGGGCGGCGCGTCGGCGACGTCGAAGCCGCCGCCCAGGCGCGCGGACATGCGGCCCAGCAGCACCCGCTGGGCACGCACGTCGTGGCCCACGTCGATGAAGAGCAGCGTGAGGTCGCTGGCGCCCCAGAGCACCGCGGCCAGCACCGCCCCCTGGAGCAGCTCCAGGAAGAGCGGGAGGAGCGCGTCGGGGCCCTCCATCACCAGCGCGGCCACGATCTCGGCGGTGAGGGCGACGATCACCACCATCGCCACCACCTTGAAGAGGCGCGCCACGTACTGCAGCCCCACGTAGGGCTCGGTGTCTTCCGCGCGCACCTTGGACGGGTCGCGCCGGAGCCGCTCGGCGCGGTCGTCGCCGTCCGCGTCGTCGTCGTCGGCCGGCCACGCGGGAACCGTCTTCGCGGCCACCTCCGGCCCGCGCTCCACCCGCGCCGGGTCGTACCGCGGCTCCGGATCGCCCAGCCCCCGCACCTCGTCGCGCCCGTCCCCCGGCCGCGGGTCTTCGCCTCGCTCCATCAACCCCTCCTCCGCATGAAGTCCACGGCCCGTGACCCTCCCCTTCAGCCCCGCCGCTCGGGAACGAACAGCTCCCTGTCCGTCACCCCCACCCGCCGCGCCGTCTCGGCGGCCCAGTCCAGCGCCGCCACCTGCTTCTCCGAATGCCCATCGCTCCCCAGCGAGAAGCGGACCCCGGCCTCCAGTGCCTTGGTCAGCAGCCGGTCGTGCGGGAGACGGTACCGGTTCGAGATCTCCAGCGCCACCCCGCTCTCCGCCAGCGCCTCCACGTAGCGGTCCTCGCGCGCCTCCGTCCACCAGGCGTGCACGTCCGGCTCCAGCGCGCGCAGCGCCGGCGGGATGAGGGTGGAGTGCGCCGCGATCTGGATGGGCATGGCGCGGACCATGTCGCACAGGTTGGCGGCCAGCAGCTCCATCAGCTCCTGCGGGCGCTCCTTCCAAGGCGCAGGGAGCCGCTCCCACCACGGCGACGCGACGGACCCGTCCGGCAGCCAGAAGCCGTGGTTGGAGCCGATGCGGTAGTCGAAGCGCCGCATCACCTCGTCCGGCAGCTCGCCCCAGAGCGTGTCGCACCAGCAGAACTCGCCCGAGCGGAAGACCGGCGCCGCGTCGAGCGCGTCCAGGTACTCCGCCAGCTCGGCGCGGGTGGCGATCATCATCTCCGGGTTGCGGGTGGAGACGTGGTCGGCGATCCCCACCTGCACCCCGCGCTCCGCGGCGACCTCCACCACGCGCGCCAGCGAGAGCCGCCCGTCCGACATGGTGGTGTGGCAGTGCAGGTCCTGCCGCCCGAGCAGCGCGCCGTCCGCGGAGCCGCTCACCGCGCGCCGACGCTGCGGGAGGGTCCCTGGCCGGCGAAGCGGGCGCGGTAGGCGGCCTCGGCCTCCTGCAGCGCCTTCCACCCCGCCTGCCCCTCGGGGCCCAGGCGCGTCACCGGGACGCGCCGGGTGGGCCAGGGCGCCAGCGGGTGGTCGAGCGGGCCGTGGTAGAGCGACATGGTGGCGTCGACGATCTCCTCCACCGCCCGCTGCCGGGCGTCGGGATCGATGCGGTTGAGCGAGACCACGGTGCGCAGTGCGCCGCGCGAGAAGGCATCGGCCAGGAAGGCGGCGAACTCGCGGCGCCGCGGCTCGGGCTCGGCCTTCCCCGCGCGGTCCAGCAGCCCGCGCAGCGCCGTCGCGTCGCTGGTCAGGCCGCGCTCCAGCAGCGCGCTCGCGGCCAGCGTCCACGACGAGTCG
>DASYJZ010000030.1:0-11513 GCA_035995965.1 Longimicrobium sp.
GCCTCCACGGTCCCCGACTCGTCCTGCGCCGACGCCTCCGGCTCGAACGTCTCGATCTGCAGGTCTTCGAGGTTCAATGCCACTTTCTTCATCTCGTCCTCCGGATGATTGGGGGATGGGAGTAGGGGGATTACCGCAGGCTACCCGTTCGCGACGGATTGCGCAATCGTTGCGTGCGGTCCCCCAACGCGGTGAAGCCATCATCGGCGGTGGCGCAGCGTGAAGCCTGCCAGGCCGCGACTTCGTCCTTCGCCTCGAGCCATCACCCTTGCACCCCCGCCTCCCCCCGATGACACTCCGTCAATTGAGCCTGCGCCAGTCGGTCATCCGCCGGCTCGCGCTCGTCCTCGCCGCCGCCGTGGCGGCCGCCGCGCCGCACGCCGCGCATGCACAGCAGACCGCCGCGCCCGCCGACAGCGCGCAGCCGGCGCCGGCGGGCACGTGGCGCGGCACGTCGATCTGCACGCCGGGCCACCCGGCGTGCCACGACGAGGTGGTGGTCTACCGCATCCGCGCGATCGGTGCGCGGTTCGAGATCTCGGCCAGCAAGATCGTGCAGGGGCAGGAGGAGTTCATGGGCATCGTGACGTGCGACTATGCCGCCGAGACGCACGTGCTCGGCTGCCCCACCCCCTACGGCGTCTGGAACTTCACCATCTCCGGCCAGACGATGACAGGCACCCTGGTCGCGCGCGGCGAGCTCTACCGCCGCGTCACCGTGTCCCGGGCGGCGAGCTGATCCGTGACGGACCTCGAGCCGATCACCCTCCAGACGCCGCTCGACCTCCGCACCTCGTTCGCGTTTCCGCTGCAGAGCGCGCGGGCGCGGCGCGAGGTGCTGATCGGCGCGGCGCTGCTGCTGGTCCCACTGGTGGGGTGGCTGCTGAACATGGGGCATCGGGTGATGATGGTGCACCGGATGCTGCACGGCGAGCCGGCGTGGCCCTCGTGGCGCGGCTACGGCGAGCTGCTGCGGCACGGTGCCGTGACCTTTGCCGGGATGCTGTTCTACTATGCGCCGGGGCTGGCCCTGCTCGCCGTCGCGTGGACCGCGGGCGTGCCGGCGCTCGCGGCGGCGGGCGCCCTGCTGCTGGTGCTCGCGACGCTGGCGATTCCCGGGTACATGACGCACTACTGCCGCGAGTTCGACGCCGCGGAGATCTTCAACCCGGCGCGCGCGCTCGGCCGGGCGCTGCAGGGCGGCGCCGCCTACTGGCACGCGTGGTCCATCGCCCTCGCGGCGCTGCTGCTCTCGTTCGCGGGGCTGCTGGCGTTCGGGATCGGGTTCCTGGTCACGAGCGTGTGGTTCTGGCAGGTCGCCGGCTTCAGCTTCGCGCGCGTGTTCACGCAGCGATACCTCGCTGCGCCGCCGGTCGCGACTGCGAGCGTCGGCGGGACGCTGCTTCGCCACGACGCTTGAGCGATTCCGAACGGGTCGTGCATCCGTCTACCCGCAGCTCCTTCGGCCGCCGCCAGGCTGTTCTGCCGCTCGTATCTCTCCGCGGCTCTGCGGCTCGGGCCGAAGGCCCCCCGGAACCCTCCGCACGGCTCGGCTGTACTGAGCATTCGCCGCCGCGCGACCCGGTGCCGCGCGGCGGCGCTTTCTTCAACCATGAAATCTCATGAAGCATTTCCGCCTTCTCCTCGTCCCGGCGCTCGCGCTGGCGTTCGCGCCCGCGGCGCCGCTCCTGGCGCAGGAGGCGCCCCAGGACGCCACCTCGGTGGAGCCGCCGCAGAACTGGTGGCAGCTCGACCCCGGCACCGACCACGTGAACGGGATCGGCCTCGGGCGCGCCTTCCGCGAGCTCCTCGCCAACCGCCAGCCGCGCCGCACCGTGGTCGTGGCCATCATCGACTCCGGGGTCGACATCCTGCACCCGGACCTGGCGGCGAACGTCTGGACCAACCCGCGCGAGATCGCCGGCAACGGCCGGGACGACGACGGCAACGGCTACGTGGACGACGTGCACGGGTGGGACTTCATCGGCGGCAAGGACGGCCGCGACGTGAACCAGGACACCTACGAGTCGGTGCGCATCTACGCCCGGCTGCGCGCCCGCTTCGAGGTGGCCAGCCCCGACACCACCACCGAGGCGGCCAGGCGCGACTATCGCCTCTTCAACGAGGTGAAGACCAAGCTGAACGCCGACCGCGCCGACGCCGCGCAGCAGCTGCAGAACGTGAAGCAGTACGCCACGGCGATGACGCGCATCACCGACGTGCTGAAGCAGGCGATGAACGGCGACTCGCTGACGGTGGAGCGGGTGCGCGCGCTCCAGTCCATCCGCGGCGACGTGCAGCAGGCGCGCGAGATGTTCCTGCGCCTGGCCGCCGACGGCATCACCCCCTTCGTGCTGGAGGAGGCGCGCAAGGACCTGGAGAACCGGCTGCAGTACGGGCTGAACCCGAACTTCAACCCGCGCTCCGTGGTCGGCGACGACAGCACCAACCTGAACGAGCGCGGCTACGGCAACGCCGAGGTCACCGGCCCCGACGCCACGCACGGGACGCACGTGGCCGGCATCATCGGCGCGGTGCGCGGCAACAACCAGGGACTCGACGGCGTGGCGTCGCCCGCGGTGAGGCTGATGATCCTGCGCGCCGTGCCGGACGGCGACGAGCGCGACAAGGACATCGCCAACGCCATCCGCTACGCCGCGGACAACGGCGCGCAGGTGATCAACATGAGCTTCGGCAAGGCCTACTCGCCGCAGAAGGACGCGGTCGACGCGGCCGTGCGCTACGCGCAGGGCAAGGGCGTGCTGCTGGTGCACGCCGCGGGCAACGAGGGCGCGGACCTGGAGCGCTCGCCCAGCTACCCCACGCGCACCTTCACGGCGGGCGGCACCGCGCCCAACTGGATCGAGGTCGGCGCCTCGGCCTACGGACCGGCGGACAGCCTGGCGGCGTCGTTCTCCAACTACAGCCGCACCGGGGTGGACGTGTTCGCCCCGGGCGTGTCGATCTGGTCGACGATCCCCAGGGGCGGCTACGAGCGCCTGCAGGGGACGAGCATGGCCTCGCCGGTGGTGGCGGGGGTGGCCGCGCTCCTCCTCGCCTACTACCCGAGCCTCACCCCGGCCGACGTGAAGGACATCATCATCCAGTCCGCCACGCACTATCCCAACCAGAGCGTGGTGCGCCCCGGCGAGGGTGGCGCGCGCGTGCCGTTCGCGCAGCTCTCCGTGTCCGGCGGCGTGGTGAACGTCTACAACGCCCTGCGCCTGGCCGAGCAGCGCAGCGCCGGCCGCTGAGGGTCGACGCGGCCGTAGATTCCGCGCGAAGGGCGACTCCTCCGGGGGCCGCCCTTCGCGCATTCGGACGGCCCCCGTGCGTCCGCTGCGGTTCGACTGTAAGATGCAGGGCACGTCGTGCGTTCTCCATGGCGCACCAAGCGCGGCCGAAACGATCCGACAGGAGGTGGTGATGCGCAGGTTCCGTGGATTGGCGCTGGCGGGAGTCGTGGCGTTGGGGACGGGTGCGTGCGCCCCGAACCTGATGGGCCTCGGCTTCCGCGTCTCGCCCGGGTGCTCCGTGATGCAAGCGCGCGCGTACCACACCACCTCGATCATGGCCACGCGCCAGCGCGTGCAGCAGATCCAGGCGAAGTACTCGCTGGCGCACGGCTCCACCTCCGTCGGCGCCACCTCGAACGCCCTCGTCTCCGGCGAGTGCCGCTGACCGTCGCAACGGCATCTCACGCAGAGTTGCGGAGCCGCGGAGAGCAATCTCCGCGGCTCCGCGTTTTGGCGCCGATTCAACAGTGACCCCCGTTGACCCCCGCGACCCCCGGAGAGACGTCATCCTGAGGTCGGCCACGCACGGGCTGCAGCCACACTATCGTCCGCAGACCGAAGGATCTGTAGCCTCAGCCGCGGTACATCTTCCGAAGGCGCACAAAGCCTCGCGTTCGACTAATCATCCGCTAACCAACGTTCCCCTTCCACCGGTGGTAAACCATTGTAGCGCAACCCGATGGACGGTTGCCACACCACCCCCGAAGGGAAACGACGATGAAGATCCGTACGTACGCATTCGCGCTGGCGCTGGCCGGCGCTCCCGTGCTGCTGGCGGCACAGCAGACGCCGCTGCAGGGCCGCGCGGACCCGCGCGGCGGCTGGGAGGATCGCCGCGGCGGGGAGCATGGCGGGCGGCAGGGCGGCTACCAGGCGCTCCTGCGCTACCGCCAGCAGCTCGGCCTCAGCGACGCCCAGGTGTCGCGCCTGCAGTCGATCCAGCAGCAGCTCCGGAGCCGCAACGCGCCGATCGTGGAGCGCGTCGACGCGGCGCGCCGGCAGGCGGGGCTCCCCGAATTCCGCGCCCGCCGGGGCCAGGCAGAGCAGGGGATGCAGGGCGATCGCCGCCGTGGCGGAGGCGAGCAGAGGACGGACGGTCAGCGCCGCCGTGGCCGTGGTGGCCGCGCGCAGGGTGGCCAGCGCCCACACCTCACCGACCAGCAGCGTCAGGCGATGCGTCGCTTCCGCGAGCAGATGAAGCCGCTGCACGAGCAGATGCTGCGCAACCGGCAGGAGGCGATGCGCGAGGCGCAGGCGGTGCTCACCCCGCAGCAGCGCCAGCAGGTGCAGCAGCTCATGCGGGAGCATCGTGGCCGCGACGGTGACGCCGGCGGCGAGCGGCATGGTCGCCGCCAGCGCGGCGAGAGCCAGGGCTGATCCGTCACGCGATGGAGAACGAGAAGCGGGGCCGGCGAATCTGCCGGCCCCGCTGCTCTTTGGTTTGCTGTCGGTGTCCGCGAAACGCCTCGGACGCGCCGCGAGCGCCCGCCTCACCCCGCCCGCAGCCGCTCCACCAGCTCCGCCATGTCCTCCGGCAACGGCGCCTCGAAGCTCATCCGCTCGCCCGTCGATGGATGCGCGAAGGAGAGGCGGGCGGCGTGCAGCGCCTGCCGGCGGATCAGCCCGGTGCCCGCGCGGCCGTACTGCCGATCGCCGAGCACCGGGTGGCCGAGGTGCGCCGCGTGGACGCGGATCTGGTGCGTGCGGCCGGTCTCCAGCTCCAGCTCGAGCAGCGTCGCGCGGGGCAGGCGCTCCACCACGCGCCAGCGGGTGCGCGCCGCGTCGCCGTCGGCGCGGACGGCGCGAAGCTGGGGGTTGCGCGGGTCGCGGCCGATCGGCGCCTCCACCGCGCCTGAGTCTTCCTCCACCACGCCGTCGACCAGCGCGAGGTAGCGCCGCTCCAGCGCGCCGGGGTGGAGCTGCGGGTCCAGCCGCGAGTGCGCCAGCGCGGTCTTCGCGAAGAGCACCAGCCCCGAGGTGTCGCGGTCGATGCGGTGCACCGGCCTCACCTTCGCCTTCACCCCGTGCGTGGCGAAGTGGTGCGCGACCCCGTGCGAGAGCGTCTCCCGCTGCTCCGGCGAGGTGGGATGGACCAGCACGAAGGGCGGCTTGTCGAGCACCAGCACGTCGTCGTCTTCGTGGACGATGGCGAGCGGCATCGGCACCGGGGCGAGCCCCGCGGCCTCCTCTACGCCCACGCGCGCCGCCACCACGTCGCCCGCCTTCACCTTGCGCCCGAGGAAGGCGCCGCGGCGGTTGAGGAGGATCCCCTTCGCGCGGGTCAGCCTCTGGATCATCCGCCGCGACACCTGCATGGGTCCGGTGAGCACCTCCTGCACGGTGCGCCCGGCCTCCTCGGCCGCCACCGTGTGCTCCAGCCACCTGTCCGCCATCGTCCCCCGCCGTCTGGAATTTTGCTCGCGTCCCCCGGCAAGATCGGCGGAGAGCGGCGCGCCGTCCACCATCAAAACAGAATTGTCTCACGCAGAGCCGCGGAGACGCAGAGAACACCACCACGCCTCCGCGGCTCTGCGTGAGGCGCTGTTTGCGTGGCCGACGTCGCACTACGTTCCGCGTGCGGCAACCACCCCCCGAAAGGACACACCATGAGCACGAGCGACGACGGAGCGCGGCAGATGCTGCGCCACACGCTGGCGACGCTGGCGTACCGCGGCGGCAAGGCGTTGCGCGGCGCGCCGGACGGGTTCGCGGCGTTCGACGCCTGCTCGGGCGCGCGCACGCCGGGGCAGATCCTGGCGCACCTGGGCGACCTGCTCGACTGGGCCTGCGCGCTCACCGACGGACACCACAACTGGCGCAACGCCGATCCTCTGCCGTGGAACGACGAGGTGGCGCGCTTCTTCGCCGGGCTGGAGCGGCTGGACCGGCGGCTGGCGGACGACGAGCCCCTCGGCTATCCACCCGAGCGGCTGTTCCAGGGCCCCGTCGCCGACGCGCTCACCCACGTCGGCCAGATCGCGATGCTGCGGCGCATGGCCGGCTCGCCGGTACGCGCCGAGAACTACTTCAAGGCAGACATCGCCGCCGGCCGCGTCGGCGCCGACCAGCCGTCGGCGAGGGTCGAGTTCGACTGACCGCGGGCGCCGACATCCCGCCGAACACGACCCTTGACAGCAAACCATCGGCATTGTATTTAACCATTGAGCTAATTAACCAGTGAGTTTAACGCAGATGGACAGCGAACACCTCAGCGCCACCTTCTCCGCCCTCGCCGACCCCACGCGGCGAGCGATCCTGGCGCGCCTCGCGTCGGGCGAGGCGACGGTGACGGAGCTGGCGGCGCCGTTCGACATGAGCCTCCCCGGCATCTCCAAGCACCTGAAGGTGCTGGAGCGCGCCGGGCTCATCGAGCGCGGGCGCGAGGCGCAGTGGCGGCCTTGCCGGCTGCAGGCCGAGCCGCTCAGGGAGGTGGGCGACTGGGTGGCGCAGTACCGCTCCCACTGGGAGCAGAGCTTCGATCGACTTTCGGAGTACCTGGGTGAACTACGCGAACGCGGAGGAGAGAGATGACAGCGGGAACCAGTAGCATGGCCGTCGATCGTTACCCGCAGGAGTATTCGGCGGCTTCACCATTCTGGCCGACCGCGGCCAACCATCACGGGATCGGGAGATGAAGAGATGACCACTACAACCACTGGCAGCCAGGCCGCGTCGGCTGAAGATTCGACGGCGGAGCGCGAGATCGTGATCACGCGTGTGCTCGACGCGCCGCGCGAGCGGGTGTTCGAGGTGTGGACGGACCCGGAGCAGGTGGGACACTGGTGGGGGCCGACGGGCTTCACCACCACCATACACGAGATGGACGTACGGCCGGGCGGCGTCTGGCGGTACATCATGCATGGCCCCGACGGCGTGGACTATCCGAACCGCGTCGACTACCTCGAGGTGGTGCGGCCGGAACGCCTGGTCTACGACCACGGGAGCGGGGGCGACCCAGAATTCCACGTCACCGTCACCTTTGCCGACGAGGGCGGCCGCACGCGGCTCACCATGCGCTCGCTCTTCCCCACCGCCGCCGCGCGCGAGTACGTGGTGCGCGAGGTCAAGGCCATCGAGGGCGGCAACCAGACCGTCGACCGCCTGGTCCAGCATCTGGCGAAGAAGTAATCGCTCGCGCGATGTTGCAGCAAACGACGTCATCCTCAGGCGCCGCCGCTACCTGGCGGCGCCGGAGGGATCTGAAGCCGACGCCACGGCACAACCGGCGCCGCCACGGGTGAGGGCACGCGGAGAGGCCGAGGTGCAGTCCGCGAAGGCGGACTTCGTGCCGTTCCAGCGGCGGGTTTCCAACCCGTCGGGGAAATGGCGGCGTCCGCAACATCCATCACCCACCATTCACCGAACCCGAAAGGCCGCGCATGTCGATCTTCGAACCGTCTCGCTCTCCCTGGACCGGCCGGATGCTGAGCATCTTCCGCATCGTCGCGGGCGTGGTCTTCATCACGTTCGGGACCATGAAGGTGTTCGGCTATCCCCCGCTCCCCCCCGGCCAGCCGCCGATCCCGCTCATGTCGCAGGCGGGGATCGGCGGGCTGCTGGAGGTGATCGGCGGAACGCTGATCGTGCTCGGCCTGTTCACGCGCCCGACGGCGTTCATCCTCTCGGGCGAGATGGCGGTCGCGTACTGGCAGTTCCACGCGCCCCAGTCGATCTTCCCGAGCGTCAACATGGGCACGCCCGCGATCATGTACTGCTTCTTCTTCCTTTACCTGGTGTTCGCCGGCGCCGGCCCGTGGAGCCTGGACGCGCTGATCGCCCGCCGCCGCGGCGAGGCGCGCCCAGGCTGAAGATCGCCCGCTCCGTCGATTTCGTCCCCCGCCTGGTTCCGCCGGGCGTGAGCCTGGAACGAGGACTTGATCGGCCTCGCGGGAGCGCGCGTGAAACACGCCGATCCGCGATGTCGATCTGGCGTAGCGTCGTTCGTCGTCAGGGTAGAGCCGCGATGCAGACCCGGTGGGGAGTGCAGGGACGCGGCCTCCAGACCCCGAGATTCAGGAGAACCGACGATGCGAGTCATGGTCCTGGTGAAGGCGAACGAGGAGTCCGAGGCGGGCGTGATGCCGAGCGAGGAGATCCTCACCGCGATGGGCAGGTTCAACGAGGAGCTGGTGAAGGCGGGCGTCATGCTGGCCGGCGAGGGGCTGCACCCCACGTCGAAGGCCGCCCGGGTGCGGTTCTCCGGCAGCCAGCGGACGGTGATCGACGGGCCGTTCTCCGAGACCAAGGAGCTGATCGCCGGCTTCTGGCTCTGGCAGGTGAAGTCGCTGGACGAGGCGATCGAGTGGATCAAGCGCGCGCCGTTCGAGGAGACGGAGATCGAGATCCGCCCGGTGTTCGAGGCCGAGGACTTCGGCGCCGAGTTCACCCCCGAGCTCCGCGAGCAGGAGGAGCGCCTGCGCGCCGAGGTGGCCGCCCGCCCGTAGCCATCGCCCGGCGGACGAAGGAATGCGTGGGGTCTCGATCCCGCGCACCCTCGTCCGCCTCGTCGCCAGACGGGTGAATCACCCGAAATTCCAGCCTTCACCAACCAGAGCTGACGGAGAACCGAAGATGCGATTCCTTTCGATCTACAAGGCCGCGGAGACTGGTGTCCCGCCGACGCAGGAGCACATGGCCGAGATGGGGCGGCTCATCGAGGAGATGCAGGGCTCGGGCACGCTGATCGCGACCGAGGGATGCCTGCCGAGCGCGCTCGGCGCGCGCGTACGGCTCTCCGGCGGCGACCTGTCGGTGACCGACGGCCCGTTCACCGAATCGAAGGAGCTGATCGCCGGCTTCGCGCTGCTGCGGGCGGACTCGAAGGAAGAGGCCATCGAGCTGACCCGGCGCTTCCTGAAGGTCGCGGGCGACGGCGAGTGCGAGATCCGCCAGGTGTACGACGGGCCCGACTGCGCGCCCGACCTCGCCACCGCCCACGCCGCGGCCGGCGTCGCCTAGCGCCGCCGTACCTGCTGCATCATCCATCGAGAGACTCGACGAACCGGGAGAGCAGCCGCTTTCCCTTCACCCGGGAGGTTCCCATGCTCAAGAAGATCGGACTGGGCGTGCTCGCCCTGATCGCCGTGCTGCTGGTCGTGATCGCCACCCGGCCCGCCGCCTTCCGCATCGAGCGGAGCGCGACGATCGCCGCGCCGGCGGAGGTGGTGTACGCGCAGATCGGCGACTTCCACCGCTGGGACCGGTGGAACCCCTTCGAGAAGGGCGACACCGCGATGCGGAAGACGTACGAAGGAACCCCGGCGGGCGTCGGCGCCAGCTACCACTACGTGAGCCCCAGCGCCGGGGAGGGCCGGATGACGCTCACCGCCCTCCGGCCGCACGAGCGCATCGACATCCGCGCCGAGTTCATCAAGCCCTTCGCGGCGACGAACCAGGTGGAGTTCACGCTGAAGCCCGCCCCGCGGGGCGTCACCGTCACCTGGGCGATGAGCGGCCGCAACCCGTTCCTGGGCAAGGCCATCTCGCTCTTCGTCAACATGGACCGGATGGTGGGCGGCCAGTTCGAGCAGGGCCTCGCCGACCTCAAGCGCCTCTCCGAGGCCGAGGCCGGGAACCACGCCGCGTCCGTCACCGTTGCCGCACGCTGAACCGGGCGGGAGGATGGAGTCCCCGCCCGCAGCACTCAGCACTTGGCACTCAGCACTCAGCACTTGGCACTTGGCACTTGGCACTCAACACCACAACCGGAGAGCGCACGATGAGAATCAACCCCTACCTCAACTTCAACGGAACGTGCGCGGAAGCCTTCCGCTTCTACGAGCAGGTGCTGGGCGGGAAGATCACGTTCATGCAGACCCACGGCGAGTCGCCGATGCGCGACCAGACACCGCCGGACTGGCACGATGCCGTGATGCACGTGACCCTGGAGGTGGACGGCCAGATGCTGATGGGCTCGGACGCGCCGGGGGAGTACTACGAGAAGCCGCAGGGTTTCAGCGTCTCCGTCCATCCCGAGGACGCGGAGGGCGCGGAGCGGATCTTCAACGCGCTGGCCGAGGGCGGTCAGGTGCGGATGCCGCTGGAGAAGACCTTCTGGGCGGCTCGCTTCGGCATGCTGGTGGACCGCTACGGCACGCCGTGGATCATCAACTGCGAGAAGGGCGACTGAGCCGCCGCGTCGCCCCGCCATCATGAGCGCCTCGGACACGCACCGCGCGGTCGACGCGGTCTGGCGCATCGAGTCGGCCAAGCTGATCGCCGGGCTCGCGCGGATGGTGGGCGACGTGGGCCTCGCGGAGGACCTGGCGCAGGACGCCCTGGTGGCGGCGCTGGAGCGGTGGCCGGAGTCGGGCGTCCCGGACAACCCGGGCGCCTGGCTCATGGCCACCGCCAAGCGCAGGGCCATCGACACCTTCCGCCGGGGGAAGCTGCTCGAGCGCAAGCACGAGCAGCTCGCCCACGAGCTGGAGGCGCGCCAGGACGCGGCGGTCCCGGACCTCGACGCGGCGCTCGACGACCACGTCGGCGACGACCTCCTCCGGCTGGTGTTCATCTGCTGTCACCCGGTCCTCTCCACCGAGGCGCGGGTGGCGCTCACGCTGCGGCTGCTCGGCGGGCTGACCACGGAGGAGATCGCGCGCGCGTTCCTGGTCCCCGCGTCCACCATCGCGCAGCGGATCGTGCGCGCCAAGCGCACGCTGGCCGAGGCGCGCGTTCCCTTCGAGGTGCCGCGCGGCGCCGACCTGGAGGCGCGGCTGGCGTCGGTGCTCGGGGTGGTCTACCTGATCTTCAACGAGGGCTACTCCGCCACCGCCGGCGGGGACTGGGTGCGGCCGGCCCTCTGCGAAGACGCGCTGCGCCTGGGCCGCATCCTGGCCGGGCTGGTGCCGGCCGAGCCGGAGGTGCACGGGCTGGTCGCGCTGATGGAGATCCAGGCGTCGCGCCTCCGGGCGCGCACCGGCCCCAGGGGAGAGCCCGTCCTGCTGCTGGACCAGGACCGCGCGCGCTGGGACCATCTCCTCATCCGCCGCGGCCTCGCGGCGCTGGAGCGCGCGGCCGAGCTGGGCGGCGCGCTTGGGCCCTACGCGCTGCAGGCCGCCATCGCCGCCTGCCACGCTCGCGCCCCGACGATCGAGGACACCGACTGGGCACAGATCGCGGCCCTCTACGAGGCCCTGGCCGAGCTCGCGCCCTCACCCGTCGTGGAGCTCAACCGCGCCGTCGCGGTGTCCCGGGCCTACGGGCCGGCCGCCGGCC
>DASYJZ010000031.1:0-3046 GCA_035995965.1 Longimicrobium sp.
TCCACTGTCCTCGACCTGACCCACTCGGCCACCCGCGGACGGACCTGAGCCTCCGTTGCGCCGCGGCTCCCCGCCGCGGTAACTTCGACCCGTCCTCCAGTCACACGCGCACGCCGATTTCCGCTCCCGCCGGCGCTGCCCGTCCGTCTCCTCCGCACCCGCCCTCATGAGCGCACCCGCTGCCGCAGAGCCGGCGCTCCGCGTCACCTGCTGGGGGACGCGCGGCTCCATCCCCGCTCCGGGGCCGGCGACGGTGCGCTTCGGCGGCAACACGAGCTGCGTGGAGGTCCGCGCCGCCGGCTGCCGCCTGATCTTCGACGCGGGCACCGGGATCCGGGAGCTCAGCGGATGCCTGGCCACCGAGGGCCGCCCGCTCGACGCGCACCTCTTCGTCACGCACTACCACTGGGACCACATCCAGGGCTTCCCCTTCCTGGCGCAGCTCTACGAGCCCGCCACCAGGCTGCGCGTGCACGGCCCCATGCAGGGCGACGTCCCTGTCGACCAGGCGCTGGAGGGGCAGATGTCGCCGCTCTACTTTCCCGTGCCGCTCGAGGCGATCGCCGCCAGCGTGGAGTTCGCCACCGCCGACGGGAGCCCCTGGCGGGGCGACGGCGTGTGCGTCGACGCCTATCGCGCCAACCATCCCGGCGTGACCTACGGCTACCGCGTGGCCGCCGCCGGCGCGACGGCCGTCTACATCCCCGACAACGAGCTGGACGACGATCCCGACCCGGCGTGGTACCGCGGCCTGGTGGAGTTCGTCCGCGGGGCCGACCTGCTGCTGCACGACGCGATGCTCACCGACGCCGAGTACGAGCTCCGCCGCGGCTGGGGGCACAGCACCTTCGCCCAGGCGGTGCGGCTGGCGGAGGAGGGGGGCGTGCGGCGCCTGCGCCTCTTCCACCACGCCCCCGACCGCTCCGACGGCGAGCTGGCAGCGATCGCGGCGGAGCTGCGCGCCGGCCTCGTCGGCCGCGGCTCGGCGCTGGAGGTGGAGGTCGCCGCCGAGCGCGAGGAGATCGTGATCGCCGCGGGCGGCGCGTGAACACGGAGGAAGGCGACCCGGGAGCGGCCGCCGACGAGCCGGCCGCGGAGCCCCACGCCTCGCGGCCGGTGCTGCTGCACGCGCCCGGGGCGGAGCTGGGCGCGCTCCGCGAGGTGCTGGCGGCGGACCGGGTGGAGCTGGCGCGCGTCGACAGCTGGGACGACGTCGCGGACCCCGACGTCCCCACGGTGCTGCTGCTGGACGAGGGCACGGCCGCGGCGACGCCGGGGCTCGCCGCCCTCCTGCGCCACGTCCCCGAGTCGGTGGCGGTGGTGGCCGCGTCGGACCAGGCGGAGCGGCTCGCCGTCGGCTCCGACCGCGTGGTCGCCGTGCTGCGGCCGGATCCGGCGGCGGCCGCGGCGTCGCTGCGCGTGGCGTTCCGCCTCTCCGCCGCGCGGCTGGGTGCGGCGCGGATGGAGCGGGAGCTGGCGCGCACCCGCTCGGAGCTGCGCGAGCTGGCGGCGGTGGGGATGGCGCTGATGACGGAGCGCGACCCCGACCGGCTGCTGGAGAAGATCGTCGGCAAGGCGCGCCAGCTCACCGGGAGCGACGCGGGGAGCCTGTACCTGATGGAGGCGGGGCCGGAGGGGCGCCGCCTGCGCTTCAAGCTGGCGCAGAACGACACCCTCCCCGACGCGCCGTTCGTCTCCATCACCCTCCCGCTCGACCGCGGCAGCCTGGCGGGGTACGCCGCCGTCACCGGCGAGACGCTGCGGGTGGACGACGCCTACGAGCTCCCGCCCGGCGCGCCGTACGCCCTCAACCGCTCCTTCGACCAGCGCTTCGGCTACCGCACCAAGGGGATGCTGGTGGTGCCGATGATCGACCACGGCGGCGCGGTGGTGGGGGTGCTGCAGCTCATCAACCGCAAGCGCCTGCCGCTGGCCCGCATCGCCGACGAGGACGACGCGGCGCGCTGGGTGCTGCCCTACACCGAGCGCGAGCTGGTGCTGGTGCAGGCGCTGGCGGGGCACGCCGCCATCTCGATCGAGAACTCGCTGCTCTACCGGCAGATCGAGAACATCTTCGAGAGCTTCGTGAAGGCGGCGGTGATCGCGGTGGACCAGCGCGACCCCACCACCTCGGGGCACAGCGTGCGGGTGGCCACCCTCACCTGCGACCTGGCCGAGGGGCTGCAGCGCCACGCCCCGGCGCCGTACCGCGGCGTGCGCTTCACCGCCGAGCAGATGCGCGAGCTGCGCTACGCCTCGCTGCTGCACGACTTCGGCAAGGTGGGGGTGCGCGAGGAGGTGCTGGTGAAGGCGAAGAAGCTGCCGCCGCTGCTGCAGGAGCGGGTGCTGGCGCGCTTCGACCTGATCCGCCGCACCCTGGAGGCCGAGTACCACCAGCGCCGCGCCGACCTGCTGGAGCGCGGGCGGCGGCCGGGACCGGAGCTGGAGGCGGAGTTCCGGCGCCGGGTGGAGGAGCTGGAGGGGGTGCGGGGGCTGGTGCTCGCCTCGAACGAGCCGTCGATCCTCCCCGAGCAGGCGGCCGCCGCGCTGGCGGAGCTGGGGCGGCTCACCTTCCGTGGCGCCGACGACCGGCCGGCGCCGTACGTGACCGACGAGGAACTGCGCTACCTGCATATCCCCAAGGGGAGCCTGAACCTGGAGGAGCGGCTGGAGATCGAGAGCCACGTGGAGCAGACGTACCGCTTCCTGGTGCAGATCCCGTGGACGGGCGACCTCGCCCGCGTGGCCGAGATCGCCTACGGCCACCACGAGAAGCTGAACGGGCGCGGCTATCCCCGCGGCGTCGATGCCCCGGAGATCCCGGTGCAGACCCGGCTGATGACGGTGGCCGACATCTTCGACGCGCTCACCGCCTCCGACCGCCCCTACAAGCGCGCCCTTCCGCCGGACCGTGCGCTCGACATCCTCTCCGCCGAGGCGGGCGAGGGGCTGCTGGACCCGGCGCTCGTCACCCTGCTGATCGAGAGCGGGCTCTATCGCAGGATCCTCGAGGTCGACTGGAAGGATCTTTAGAAAAAAATCAAAA
>DASYJZ010000032.1:0-5842 GCA_035995965.1 Longimicrobium sp.
GGCCGCCCGCGGCCAGGCCACCGCCGGCGAGGTGGTGATGGCCATCTACCTGGGGCAGCAGGTGATGTCCAGCGTGCTGGAGCCCGTCCGCGGCATCGCCGGGCTGGGCGAGACGCTGCGCGCCGCCGGGCGGATGCTCTGGCTGCAGGACTACGCGGACGGCGTGCGCCGCGGCCTCGCCGGCACCGAGCCGGCGCCGGACCGGCTGGTGGACGGGATCGTCCTTGAGGGCGTCTCCTTCCGCTACCCGGGCACCGACCGCTGGGCGCTGCGCGACGTCTCCTTCCGCATCCCCGCCGGCGGGGTGGTGGCGCTGGTGGGCGAGAACGGGGCGGGAAAGACCACGCTGGTGAAGCTACTCTGCCGGATGTACGAGCCCACCGAGGGTCGCATCCTGGTGGACGGGGTGGAACTGGCGCGCATCGAGGTGGACGCTTGGCGCGAGCGCCTCTCCGCCGCCTTCCAGGACTTCGCCCGCTTCGAGCTCACCGCGCGCCAGACGGTCGCGGTGGGCGACCTGTCGCGGCTGGACGACGGCGGCGCGATGGAGTTCGCCCTGGAGCGCGCCGGCGCCGCCGACGTGCTGGGGGCGCTCCCCGCCGGGGGGGAGACGCAGCTCGGCGCGCGCTGGGACGGCGGCGTGGACCTCTCCACCGGCCAGTGGCAGAAGCTGGCGCTGGGCCGCGCGCTGATGCGTCCCGACCCGCTGGTGGTCTTCTTCGACGAGCCCACCGCCAGCCTCGACGCGCTGGCCGAGCACGCCCTCTTCGAGCGCTACGCCCGCGAGGCGCGCGCCCGCACCGCCCGGGGCGCCGTCACCGTGCTGGTCTCGCACCGCTTCAGCACCGTGCGCTCGGCCGACCTGATCCTGGTGGTGAGCGACGGCGGCGTCAGCGAGCTGGGCAGCCACGACGAGCTGCTCCTGCGCGACGGCCTCTACGCCGAGCTCTATCAGCTCCAGGCGCGAGGCTACGCGTGATGGCGACTCCGCCGCCGCGGCGCCCTCTTCGGGAGCGGGCGACAGAGCTAGGCAACACCCCGGCGCGATGCCGGAGCCGCGGATGCCCCTCCGCAGGATGGCCGGGAGGCCAGAGATAGCCGAGTAACTCCAGCCGCTGGTGGGACGAATGCAGCCCACGAAGGGACAGATGGATCGGTAGATGGGATGGATGGCGGCCCTCGCCACCCGAGCTCGCCAACCCGCACACACGGACGAGGACAATGCAGAGCTACCCGCCGGCGCACCTGGAGGAGTGGATGCGCCTGTACTACTTCGCCGTCGAGGCGGACATCGGCAGCAGCGGGGTGTCGGACTACTCGCTGGGCGAGCTGCGCGCGCTGGTGGGGATCGGCGTGGAGGAGATGGACGCGGTCGTCTTCCACGACAGCCAGACGCTCGGCGGCACCGGCATCCGCCAGGCCATCGCCCGCCGCTGGACGGAGGGCGACGCACGCCGGGTGATGGTCACGCACGGCTCCACCGAGGCCATCTTCCTGGTGATGAACGCCCTGCTCAAGCCGGGCGACGAGGTGGTGATGCTCGACCCGGTCTACCCCGGGCTGGGCGACGTGGCGCTGGGGATGGGGTGCCGGGTGCGCCCCTGGCGGCTGCGCGCCGAGCACGGCTGGCGCCCCGAGCTGGACGAACTCGACGCGCTGGTGACCGACCGCACCCGCATGGTGGTGGTCAACTTCCCGCACAACCCCACCGGGGCCACCCTCACCCCCGGCGAGCAGGACGTGCTCCTGGCCATCGCCGAGCGCGCCGGCGCGTGGCTCCTCTGGGACGGCGCCTTCGCCGACCTCACCTACGACGCGCCGGCGCTCCCCGATCCCTCCAACCGCTACGACCGCGCGGTCTCGCTCGGCACCCTCTCCAAGGCCTACGGACTCCCGGGGCTGCGGGTGGGGTGGTGCCTGGCCGCGCCCGCCGTGCTGGAGCGGATGGCCCACGTGCGCGACTACACCTCGCTGCACCTGTCGCCGCTGGTGGAGCTGCTGGCCGAGCGCGTGATCGCCGGCGCCGACCGCATCCTCCCCGCGAAGCGCGTGGCCGCCCGCCGCAACCGCGACACCGTGGAGCGCTGGATGGCCGAGCAGGCGGGCGTCATCACCTGGACGCCGCCGGCGGGCGGGGTGAGCGGCTTCCCCCGGCTGCACGAGGTGCCCGACGTGGACGCCTTCTGCCACCACCTCGCGCGCGAGCAGCGCGTGATGCTGGTGCCGGGCACCTGCTTCGGCACGCCGGGACACGCGCGGCTGGGTTTCGGCGGGAGCGCGGAGGTGCTGGAGGAAGGGCTGGGGCGCCTGGCCGAGGCGCTCCGCTCGGCCGGCGTCCCCGCGTTCGTCTGACGCTGACGCGTTCGCTGGACCGTGGCCGGGCCGGCCGCGGAGGCAACGATCGGCATTCCGGCGGCGGAGCCGCCGCTCACCCCTTCTCTGGGAGGTACGGGAGATGTCCAGGATCACCATGACCGCCGACGAGGTCGCGGAGACGCGCGCGGTGCTGAGCGAGCTGGCCGAGCGCTACGACAGTCCGGAGAGCCAGGAGTTCCTGGACGAGGCGGACCTGATCGCGCACGACGTGCCGCGCCGCATCCGCAAGGCCCTGCGCGAGTTCCGGCTCTTCGAGCCCGAGGGCGCGCTGCTGATTGTCTCCGGGTGGCCGGTGGACGACGAGCGCATCGGGCCCACCCCGGCGCACTGGAAGGAGCACGGCCCCGGCAACGACACGCGGCAGGAAGAGCTGCTGCTGGTGCTGCTCTCCGCGCTGCTGGGCGATCCCATCGCCTGGAGCACGCAGCAGGACGGGCGGGTGGTGCACGACCTCCTCCCCATCAAGGGGCACGAGCACGAGCAGGTGGGCACGGGGAGCGAGGAGCTGATCACCTGGCATGTGGAAGACGCCTTCCACCCCTACCGGGGGGACTACCTGGGGATGATGTGCCTGCGCAACGACGACCGGGTGCCCACCACCTTCGCGCCGATCTCGAAGGTGGAGCTCTCCGCGGACCAGCGCGCGGTGCTCGCCAGCCCGCACTTCGTCATCCGTCCCGACAACTCGCACCTCCCCAAGAACCGCGGGAACGCGAACGGCCGCTCCCCCGCCGAGGAGGCGCTGGTGGAGAAGGCGTACCGCAAGATCGAGCAGATGTGCGCCTCGCCCGAGCGCATCCCCGTGTTCTTCGGCGACCCCGGCACGCCGTACGTGCGGATGGACCCCTACTTCATGGACTCGCCCGAGGATCCCGAGGCGCGCGCCACCTTCGAGGAGCTGCAGCGCAGGGTCGACGAGGCGCTGGAAGACTGCGTGCTGGAGCCGGGCGACATCTGCTTCATCGACAACTACCAGGCGGTGCACGGCCGCAAGCCGTTCAAGGCCCGCTACGACGGGCGCGACCGCTGGCTGAAGCGCATCAACGTGGTGCGCGACCTTCGCAAGTCGCGCGAGGCGCGCGTCTCCGCCACCTCGCGCGTGCTCTACTGAAACCCGTCCTCCTGAGAATCGCCGGATGTCCCGGCGTGAACCTCGAACCCCGGAAGAGCTCCCATGCAGCAGATTCGGATCGTTACGCCGCCACAGGCTCCCCTGATCGAGAACGTCGTCATCGTCGGCGGGGGCACGGCGGGATGGATGGCGGCGTCGTACCTGAAGAAGGCCTATCCGAGCGTCGAGTTCACGCTCATCGAGGCCCCGGCCATCCCCCGGATCGGCGTGGGCGAGGCGACCATCCCCAACCTGCAGCGCGTGTTCTTCGATTTCCTCGGCATCGAGGAGGACGAGTGGATGCGGCACTGCAACGCCGCCTTCAAGGTGGCGGTGAAGTTCGTCAACTGGCGCAAGCCCGCCTCCGCCGGGGTCGACGACCACTACTACCACACCTTCGGCATCCTGCCGACCTGCGACAACCTCCCGCTCTCCCACTACTGGTCGCACAAGCGGCTGCAGGGCTTCACCGAGGCGTTCGACTACGCCTGCTACAAGGAGCCGCCGCTGATGGACCTGAAGCTCGCGCCGCGGTACCACGACGGCTCGCGCGCGATGATCTACGCCTGGCACTTCGACGCGCACCTGGTGGCCGACTTCCTCCAGAAGGTTGCCACCGGCTGGGGCGTGAAGCACGTGGTCGACCAGGTGGCGGACGTGGAGCTCGCCGACGACGGGTCGATCGCCTCGATCCGCACGGCGCAGGGGCGCACCATCCGCGGCGAGCTGTTCGTGGACTGCTCGGGCTTCCGCGGGCTGCTGATCAACCAGGCGCTGGGCGAGCCGTTCGTGGACATGAGCGACCACCTGATGTGCGACAGCGCCGTGGCCCACGCGGTGCCCCACGACGACGCGAAGCACGGGGTGGAGCCATATACCTCTGCCATCGCGGGCGACGCGGGGTGGACGTGGAAGATCCCGATGCTCGGGCGGTTCGGCACCGGCTACGTGTACGCGAGCCGTTTCGCCACCGAGGACCAGGCGGCGCACGACTTCTGCAAGCTGTGGGGGCTGGACGATGACAAGACGCACCTGAACCGGATCCGCTTCCGCGTCGGCCGCAACCGCCGCGCGTGGGTGAAGAACTGCGTCAGCATCGGCCTCGCGTCGTGCTTCGTGGAGCCGCTGGAGTCGTCGGGGATCTACTTCATCTACGCCGCCATCTACCAGCTGGCGAAGCACTTCCCCGACAAGGCCTTCAACCCCGTGCTCATCGACCGCTTCAACGGCGAGATCGAGGCGATGTTCGACGACACGCGCGACTTCATCCAGATGCACTACCTCACCACGCCGCGCGAGGACACGCCGTTCTGGCGGGCGAACAAGTTCGACCTGAAGATCTCCGACGACGTGAAGCACAAGCTGGCGACCTACAGGGCGGGGCTGGCGGTGAACATGCCGGTCACCACCGAGGACACCTACTACTCGAGCTTCGAGGCGGAATTCCGTAACTTCTGGACCAACGGCAGCTTCTACTGCATCCTGGGCGGGATGGGGTGGCATCCGGAGCAGGCCATGCCCTCGATCCGCTACCGGCCGGCCTCGCAGCAGAAGGCCGAGGCGATCTTCCGCGAGATCAAGCAGAAGGCCGCCGAGCTCCGGGAGACGCTGCCCACCAACCACGAGTTCCTGCGCAAGCTGCACGGCCGCACGGGCGACGACGTCCGCGCCGTCGCGGGGCGGCACCCGCACGGCCGCGTCCCCGCGGGCGCCGGCGCCGGCTGAGACGGCGCGCGTCCGCGGCCGGGCGTGGGCCCCGGACCTCGCAAACGGCGATTCACGCAGAGACGCAGAGTCGCGGAGAATTACTCTCCACGGCTCTGCGTCTTTGCACAAGGAGCACTGGACCAGGATCAAGGCGTTGAACCGACGGATCGCCGACCGGTGGCCTGGCGATGAATACGACAATCTGAGGCCGGTCGCCGACCTGTTCTCGCGCCTCAGCGTCCGGATCTCGCACTTCTTGGATCAGCCGGTGGACTGGAGCGGTGACGTGCCCAGCGAGGAAGACCGGGAGCGCGCGATCGAGGCGTGCGGCGCTCCGTTTCGGCGGACGTCTACGAGTTCACGCGCGCGCGCCTGATCGAAGCCAACCTGGTCGGCTGGACGGACGCGTATGGACGCTCGGGCCACGGCTCGACTGTGGAGCGCGCCCGGGTGATTCGCGACATCTACGAGGACGCGGCGCCGGTTCCCGGGGTGATCATCAATCCCCAGACGCGGGATTTCCTGGACGAGATACGCGCCCTCGTTCACGAGGCTATCTCAAAGGGGAGGTCAGATGGCGGGTAAATCAGCCAGGGTAGCGTCCGCCTGAACAAGGGAACGCCCCGCTCGCGCACCTCGCGCGGCGGG
>DASYJZ010000033.1:0-2299 GCA_035995965.1 Longimicrobium sp.
GGGTCCACGACACGGCGCCCGCTCACGGCGAACGGCAGCCAGACCGCGATCGACCAAGCGATCGAGAAGGAGTAGATGGCGCCGAACCAGGGGGAGCTGGCCGGATTGGCGGCGGCCGCGTCGAGCATGGGGTTGATCCAGAGCGTGACCAGGAGCAGCGCGGCCCCCATCCCCGCCATGGAGAGGCGAACGATGACGATCTCGCGCCAGAGCACGCGGTGCAGCGGCGCCGGCCGGCGGAGCGCGCCCGCGCGCACCCGGCGCTGCGGGAGCACGCCACGCCGGCGCCCTATCCACGCGCGCGCCGCGCCCCGACGCCCCCCGCCGGCGCGCGCCTCCAGCCGCGGCGCGGTCGCCGCGAGCCACACGGCCGCGAGCGCTGCGGCCGTCCACAGTGCCTGGGCGGACGTCCAGGCGAGCAGCTCGCCGGGTGCCGGGGTCTCGCGCAGCGCGAGGAGCCGCTCCCCCCGCGCCAGGAAGGACCGCGAGGCCAGCAGGGGGACGAGCGCGAGGAACGCGATCGCGCCGAGGGCGGCCCCGCGGCGGGATCCGCACAGCCACGCCGCGGCGCCCAGCAGGTGGTAGGTGAGCCCCGCGGCCAGCAGCAGCACCGGGTACAGTCCGAGGGCGGCGGCCCCGATGCCGGCAGACCCGGGGTACCAGCGCAGGGCGAGGAAGCCGATCGCCGGGGCCAGCGCGGTGGCGGCCCACAAGGTGCCGCACGCCACCCGCACCAGGCCGTGCCGCACCGTGTCCAGCGGCATGGCCTCGTCCAGCGCGCCCGAGCGCTCGGCGATGCCCCACTGGACGAACGGGAGGCCCGCCATCAGCCAGAGAATGAGCGGCAGACCTCCGAACCCGTGAAAGCTCTCGCCGCTCAGCACGGCGCCGACCACCACCACCGGCAGCAGGACGACGACGCCGCGCCCGCTCCCCAGCAGCCGCAGGTAGTGCCGCGCCACGTCTCCGGCGCGGGCGGGCTCGCGCGCGGCCACCGTGCTCACGCGGCCCTCCCGGCGCGCAGCAGCGCCAGCGTCGCGTCTTCCAGCGAGAGCGGCGCGGCCTCGCGCACCACCGCGCCGGCGGCCTCCAGCCGGCCGGCGACCTCGCGCTCCTCGCCCCACACCGTCCAGGCGATCTCTCGCCCGGCGCCCTCGCGCAGCAGCACGTCGCCGTTCAGCCCGGGCGCGCCGCCCCACGCGGGCGGGACCTGCGCGCGGTAGCGGCGCAGGCGCGCGGTGAGCAGGTCGCGCGGGGCCTGCAGCACCAGGCGGCCGCCCTCGATCACTCCCACGTGGTCGGCCATCCGGTCGGCCTCATGCACGTGGTGCGTGGACCAGAGCACGCTGGTGGGCGCCTCCATCATGTGCTCCACCAGCAGGGCGGAGAAGTCCTCGCGCGCCAGCGGGTCCAGCCCGTCGGTGGGCTCGTCGAGGAGGAGCACGGGTGGGCGATGCGCCAGCGCCGTCACCAGCGCCAGCCGGCGCAGCGTGCCCTTGGACAGGGATCGCACCCGCTCGTGCAGGGGGACGGCTAGCCGCCGGCAGAGCTCGTCCGCGTACGCCGGCTCCCAGGCGCGATAGAAGGCTGCGTGGTGCGCCAGGAAGGCGCGCGCCGTGAGCCAGCCGTACGCCGTCTCCACCACCTCGGGGACGTAGCCGATGTGCGCCCGCACGCGCGCCGGATCAGCGGTGGTGCGCAGTCCGCACACCACCGCGGTGCCGCGGTCCGCGCGCACCAGGTCGAGCAGCACCTTGATGGCGGTGCTCTTGCCGGCGCCGTTGGGGCCGGCAAGCACGTAGACGGACCCGGCGGGGACCTGCAGCGCCAGCCCGGCGAGCGCCTGGATACTCGGCCCGTAGCGCTTCTCCAGGCCCTCGGTCTCGATCGCCATGTCGCCGCCGTCCAGCCGTACGGGAAGGGAGGGGAAGCTCATGAACCACGCTCCGGTTGAAGGTCGTCGTCCAGTGAATCCTCGGCGGCGCGGACCATGGCGCCGGCCAGGTCGTAGCGGGTGAAGCCGAAGCGGTGCGCGTCCTTCAACGCGCGCTCGGCCACGTCGCGCAGCAGCAGCGCGCGCTGGTCGGTGCCGTCGGGGCGGGCGGCGAACGTCCCCTGCCCGCGGCGGCTGTAGACCACCCCCGCGCGCTCCAGCTCGCGGTAGGCCTGCTGCACTGTGTTCGGGTTCACGCGCAGCCGCATCGCGAGCGCCCGCACCGACGGCAGCGGCTCCTCGGGACCCAGGTCGCCTAGCGCGACGGCGCGGCGCACCTCGTCCACGATCTGCTGGTAGAGCGGC
>DASYJZ010000034.1:0-6423 GCA_035995965.1 Longimicrobium sp.
GTTCGTCCCCCGGAAGGGACGGATGCGTCCAGGCTGGAGGGTGTGGCTGGCGTGTGCGAGGCGGCGTTCCCTCTACAAATGCAGGGAACCGCCGCGAAGCGCAAGGGCCGGGTCAGCCGCCGGCGCCGACCAGGAGCGACCGGGCCCGCAGCGCGCGCTCCAGCGCCTGGTCCGGCGTGTCTCCCAACGCGGTGAGGTGCCCCATCTTGCGCCCCGGCCGCGCCTCGGCCTTGCCGTAGAGGTGGAGCGCCGTGGCCGGCACCGCCAGCGCCTCGGCGACGCCGGGGCGGCCGAGCGCGGTACCGGCGTCGTCGCCCATCAGGTTCACCATCGCGGCGGGGCGGAGGAGCTCCGTGGACCCGAGCGGGAGCCCGCAGACGGCGCGGAGCTGCTGCTCGAACTGCGACACGGGGCAGGCCTCCAGGGTGTAGTGCCCGGAGTTGTGCGGCCGCGGCGCGAGCTCGTTCATGCGCACGTGCCCATCCTCCCCCACGAACATCTCCACCGCCAGCAGGCCGACGACGCCGAGCCCGGCGGCCATCGCCTCCGCCACCCGCCGCGCCTCGTCCGCCACCGCGGGCGCGACCCGGGCGGGGACGATGGAGACGTCGAGGATGCCGTCGCGGTGCACGTTCTCGGCGGCGGGGAAGCAGGCGGTCTCGCCGCGGGGCGTCCGCGCGCACACCACCGAGACCTCGGCCGAGAAGCGCACCCACTCCTCCAGGATCAGCTCCGCCTCACCGCCGCCGACCGCGTCGAAGGCCGCGTCCGCCTCGGCGGGGTCGCGGATCACCGCCTGGCCCTTCCCGTCGTATCCCCAGCGTGCCGTCTTGAGCACCGCGGGGGTGCCGATCTCGGCCAGCGCGGCGCGCAGCCCGGCGCGGGTGGAGACGGCGCGGTAGCCGGCGGTGAGGACGCCCAGGGCGCGCGCCGTGTCCTTCTCGCGGACGCGGTGCTGGGCCACCTCCAGCACGCCGGGGCCTGGGCGGACGGGGACGATGCGCTCGATCTCGCGCAGCGTGGCGACGTCGGCGTTCTCCCACTCCAGCGTGACCACGTCCGAGCGCTCGGCGAGGGCCCGCATGGCGGCGGGGTCGTCGAAGGGCGCCTCGATGTGCTCGTCGGCGACCTGGGCGGCGGGGGAGGCGCGGCCGGGGTCGAGCACCAGCACCCGGTATCCCATCCGCCGTGCCTCCAGCGCGAACATCCGCCCGAGCTGCCCGCCGCCGACGATGCCGATAGTGGCGCCGGGGAGCACCACCTCCGGCGCAGCGTTCTCCGCCATCAGCGCTCCGCCGCCGGCGGCTCGGGACGGACCGCGTCCTCGGCCAGGCGGAGGGCGTACTCCTTGAGCCGCGCGCGGAGCTCCGGGTCGCGGATCCCGAGGATCCGCGCCGCGAGCAGCCCGGCGTTGGCCGCGCCCGCCTTGCCGATCGCCACCGTCGCGACGGGCACGCCCTTCGGCATCTGCACGATGGAGAGGAGCGAGTCGAGGCCGTTCAGCGTGGAGGAGAGCACGGGGACGCCGATCACCGGGAGCACGGTCTTGGCCGCCGTCATCCCCGGCAGGTGCGCCGCGCCGCCGGCCCCGGCGATGATCACCTCCAGCCCCCGCTCCTCGGCCTCTTCGGCGTAGAGGAACATGCGGTCCGGGGTGCGATGCGCGGAGACGATCTCCATTTCCCACGCGATGCCGAGCTCGTCGAGCGTGCGCGCGGCCTCCTGCATGGTCTCGCGGTCGCTGCGGCTGCCCATGATGATCCCGACGCGGGGCTGGGTCACGGTGTCTCCGGAAGTGCCTGGTGCCAAGTGCCAAGTGCGGGGGCCCCTCTCCCTGGCGCTTCGCGCCGGTCCCTCCCCCGAACTGCAGGGGAGGGACGGGGGCTCGCTTCGCTCGCGGCTCGTTCAGCGCGAGCTCAGGGTTTCTCGCGCCGCCGAGGTTGCGACGAGGCCTGTCGCGTACCGCCGCGCCTCGGCTGCACTGGAGGCTGTAGTCCGCGGAGGCGGACTTCGTGTAGTCGTTGCAGCGAATTCATTCGCCCTGCTGTCCCTCGGCGAGCGCGTGAATGTAGGCGCGGGCCCGGAGGGCGGCAACGCGAAGGGCTTGTTTCCGTTTGGGAACGCGCGTACCTTTGCGGCGAATCCCCTCACAACCCGAACCGTACCCGGCCCCCGGATGGACCTCCGCGACGTGCAGAGGCAGGTAGACGCGTACATCTCCCAGTTCAAGGAGGGATACTTCCCCCCGCTGGTGAACCTGGCGCGGCTCACCGAGGAGGTCGGCGAGCTGGCGAGGGAGATCAACCACCGCTACGGGCCCAAGACCAAGAAGCCAGACGAGCCGGAGCAGGACGTGGCGCTGGAGCTGGCCGACATCGTCTTCGTCTGCGTGGTGCTCGCGAACCAGATGGGGCTCGACCTGCAGGACGCCATCGAGCGTACGCTCACCAAGTACGAGGTGCGCGACGCGAACCGCTGGGAACGGAAGTAGGGAACCGCAGGGGACAGGGACAGGGGACAGCAAACGGGCTCGAGCTCGTCCCGGGCGCACTTTCGCACCTCGCACTCGCCGCAGCCGTGAACCCAACCGTCTTCATCGTCGACGACGAGGCCGACCAGGTGGCGCTGGTGACGGCGCAGCTCGAGCGCGGGCGCCGGTTCGCCACCAAGGGCTTCACCCGCGCCGACGAGGCGCTGGACGAGGTGCGCGCCGACCCGCCCGATGCCGTGGTGTGCGGGCTGATGGCGGGCGGCATCGACGGGGTGAGCTTCACCGAGCGGCTGCGGGCGCTCCACCGCACGCTGCCGCTGATCATCGTCACCAGCCGTGGCAACGAGGGCGACGCCGAGCGGGCGCTGGAGGCGGGGGCCACCGACTTCGTCACCCGGCCGGTGGAGCCCAAGGCGCTGGAGACGCGGCTGCGCCGCGCGCTGGAAGAGGTGCCCGCGCGCGAGCTGCTCAGCTCGGTGGCGCAGATCCGCTTCGACCGGCACGGGATCGTGGGGGCGCACCCGCTGGTGCAGCAGGTGCGCGAGTTCGTGGACAAGGTCGCCACCGTGCCGCAGGTCACCGCGCTGCTGCTGGGCGAGAGCGGCACGGGGAAGAACATGGTGGCGCGCGCCATCCACGGCGCCAGCCTGCAGAGCGCCCACCGCTTCGTGGAGGTGAACTGCGCCGCCATCCCCGGCTCGCTGCTGGAGGCGGAGCTCTTCGGCTACGAGAAGGGGGCGTTCACCGACGCGCGGCAGACCAAGAAGGGGCTGGTGGAGGTCGCGGACGGGGGCACGCTCTTCCTGGACGAGATCGGCTCCATGCCGCTGGAGCTGCAGGCCAAGCTGCTCACCTTCCTGGAGAGCCGCGCCTTCCGCCGCATCGGCTCCACCGTGGACCAGTCGGTGGCCGTGCGCGTGATCGCCGCCACCAACGTGGACCTGGCCTCGGAGGCGCGCACCGGCAAGTTCCGCGAGGACCTGTACTACCGGCTGAACGTGGCCGCGCAGGTGCTCCCGCCGCTGCGGCTGATCCGCAGCGACATCCCCGCCATCGCGCGGCAGTTCGTGAAGCGCGCGGCGGACTATTTCTCCAAGCCGGTCCCCGTGATCGACGCCGAGGGCGACGCGCGGCTGCAGCGCTACGACTGGCCCGGCAACGCCCGCGAGCTGCGCAACGTGATCGAGCGCTCGATGATCTTCTCGCGCTCGACGGTGCTGGAGATCCCCGAGCTGGTCTCGGCCGGCGAGCGCCCGGCCGAGTCCAACGCGCTCCCCGTGCCCCGCGGCCTCACGCTGGAGGAGGTGGAGCGGCTCTACATCGAGGCGACGCTGCGCGAGGTGGGCGGGAGCGTGAACGAGGCCGCGAGGCGGCTGGGCGTCTCGCGCAAGGTGCTCTGGCAGCGCCGCAAGCGGCACGGCCTCGGCACCGGGAGCTGAGGCGCGGGAAGGGACTTCCGCACAGCAGATGTTTCCTGCCGGGAACGGGGACGTTCCCGTTTCGGAACGGCTCTCGGGTTGCGTCCGGCGTCCGTTTGCGGCAAACCGATGGAAAAGGCCGGTTTACCTTTTCGCCGGGGATGGGCCGAAGCTTGCGGCAGTGGCGGTGACCAACCTGCCCCGGGCGCAAGCTGACGTGGCCGTCGCCACAACCGCAGTTCCCCTTCGCGCGCCCGAGTCCTCGCCGTACCGCCCGCCGCCCGCCCCCGGGAACATCCCCGCTCGTCTCCGCCCCTCACGAGGCGCCGTCCAAAGCGGCGCCACGTCAGCGTTTCCCCAGCTCCGTCAACAGCAATCTCACGCAGCGACGCACGTCCGGCAGCTCACGGCGGAGACACTGCCCCGAGCTGGAGGAAGCGGCTGGCGAGCATCGGGCCCTTCGCCTCGTCCTCGTGCTTGAAGAACACGAAGGCATCCTTCCACCCCTGTCCGCGGACGCGGTCGGCCCACGCGGTGAGCTCCGCGTCGCCGTAGTCGGGGAGGCGGAGGCGCAGGTATCCCCAGTCCGCGGTGGAGACGAAGGGGACCTCCACCCCATCCTCGGCCTCGGCGATGCAGAGGGCGGCCTGGTGGTCGCGCATCAATCCGAAGACCTCCTCGTCGAACCAGGACGCGTGGCGGAACTCGAGCGCCACGCGGGTCGTTGGCGGGAGCAGCTCCAGGAAGTCGCGCAGGCGCGCGACGTCCTTCTTCAGGTGCGGCGGGAGCTGGAACAGGAGCGGTCCCAGGCGCTCCCCCAGCGTTCCCGCGACGTTGAGCAGGTAGGAGACCGAGTCGCCGACTTCCGTGAGACGCTGGTAGTGGGTGATGCGCTGCGACGCCTTGAGCACGAAGCGGAAGTCGGGCGAGACCTCGGCCGCCCATCCCTCCAGGACGGCCGGCTTCGGCATGCGGTAGAAGGTGTTGTTGATCTCGACCGCCCCGAACCGCTCGCCGTAGTAGCGCAGCATCCCGGCGTCGGGGAGGTCGGCGGGATAGAACGGGCCCTTCCACGGCTTGTAGGCGAAGCCGCTGGTGCCGACATAGAGGCTCATCTGCCGTCCCGTTGTAAGCGATGTGGGTGGATCAGAGGGCTGCGAGCGCGGCGACGGCGGCCGCGTTCTCGTCGACCGTGTTGTAGAAGTGGGGGGAGATGCGCACGTAGCCGGCCCGGTGGTCCACGATGATCCCCTGGTCGGCCAGGGTGTGCACGGCGCCCGGGGCGTCGGCGTGGCGCACCATCACGATCCCCGAACGGCGCGCCGGGTCGCGCGCGATCTTCAGCTCGAAGCCCGCGTCGTCCAGCCGCGCGACCAGGTCTTCGGTGAGCGCCTTCACCCGCTCGAACACCTTCCGCGGCTCGGCCTGCGCGAAGATCTCCATCCCCCCCAGCGCCGTGTAGACGGTGGGCACGGCGGGGGTACCGAGGGAGAAGCGGCCGGCGTCGTCGCGCAGCTCCAGCTCGTCGACGCGGAAGGCGAACTGGTTGGCGGCGCCGAACCAGGAGACGGCGGTGGGCCGCAGGCTGTCGATCACCTCCTCGCGCACCCAGAGGAAGGCGAGCCCGGGCCCGCCCAGCAGCCACTTGAGCGGCCCGGCGACGTAGACGTCCGCGTCGAACGCGCGCGGGTCGACCGCGATCTGGCCGGCGGCCTGGTAGCCGTCGACCAGGAAGAGCGCGCCGGCGTCGCGCGCGGCCTTCGCGATGGGCGCGAGGTCCTGCACGTAGCCGGTGCCGTAGAAGACGTGGCTGGTGGCGACCAGCGCGGTGCGCTCGTCCACGTACTCCGCCCAGCGCGCGGGGTCCACGCCGATGCCGTCGTCGCTGGGGACGCGTACCACCTCCACGTCGGGTCGCGCCAGCCACTGGTAGACCAGGGTGGGGAAGTCCAGGTCGGCCACCACCACGCGGTTGCGCTTAGAGTAGTCGATCCCCGAGGCGATGGACGCCAGCGCGCCCGACACGCTGGGGGCGAGCGCGACCTCGCTGCGGCGCGCGTTCCAGAACCAGGCGACGCGGTCGAGCAGGTCGTCGATGCGGCCCATCCACAGCTCGTACCAGGCGCTGGCGCCCAAGGTGTTCCAGAGCGCCTGGTACTCCCCCAGGTACCCCATCGACCGGTTCGACAGCGCCCCGAGGGAGCAGGAGTTGAGGTAGGTGCGGGTGCGGAGGATGGGGAACTCGCCGCGGAACGCCTCGAGCTCGGGGTGCGGGGCCGCGCTCATGCCTCCACCTCGCCCTCGGCGCGGCGATTGAGCTCGTCGAGGGTGTCGACCGCGCGGCGCAGGTGCGGGATGACGATGGAGCCGCCGACCACGAGGCCCACGTTGAAGGCCTCGAAGAACTGCTCGTCGCTGACGCCCTCTTCCTTGCAGCGGACGATGTGGTATGTGACGCAGTCGTCGCAGCGCAGCACCATCGAGGCGACGAGGCCGAGCAGCTCCTTGGTGCGC
>DASYJZ010000035.1:0-5177 GCA_035995965.1 Longimicrobium sp.
ATCGGCTCCTCCGAGAAAGGGGCGGGTTGGGCCTTGCTCTCGGGATGTAAAGGATACGTCGCCGATTGCGCTCCGTCCAGAACTTTGCTCTGTAATATGGTATGAGACTTCTTTGTCTGTATCCAGGGGGATCAATCCGCCCGCGGCTCCAACTCCATCGTCTCCGCGAGCAGCTCGTAGGAGCGCACGCGCGCGGCGAACTCGCAGGTCACGGTGACGGCCAGCACCTCGTCCACCCCGTTGTGCTCGGCGATGCGCAGCAGCTCGTCGCGCACCTCGTCCGGCGTGCCGACCACGGAGCGGGCGTCGTAGTCGCCCGCCGCAGGCGGCTGCCAGCCGGCGCCCAGCTCCGCCAGCGCCTCGCCCGGCGCGGGGATGCCGCGGTCGATGCCGCGCGCGATCCGGCGGCGCCACACCTCCAGCCCCGAGGCAACGCGCCAGGCCTCCGCGCGCGTCTCGGCGCAGATCACGCCCACCGCCACGCTGGCGCACGGCGCGGCGAGGCGCACGGAGGGGCGGAAGCGCTCGCGGTAGGCGCGCACCAGCCGCGCTCCGTCCACGCCGCTGATGAACTGCGCGAACGAGAAGCTGGTCCCCAGCTCCGCGGCCACGTAGCCGCTGTCGCCGCCGGAGCCGAGGAGCCACACCTCGGGCGCCGGGCCGCCGCGGGGCATGGCGCGCACCCGCCCCCACTGGTGCGACGCGCGGTCGAAGCTGTTGTCCAGCCAGCCGAGCAGGTCCTCCACCTGCTGCGGGTAGGCGTGCACGGGGATCGCCCCGCGGCCGTACTGCAGCGCCGCCACCGTGCGCACGTCGCCGCCCGGCGCCCGCCCCAGCCCCAGGTCGATGCGGTCGGGGAAGAGCGCCTCCATCATCCGGAACTGCTCGGCGATCTTGAGCGGCGAGTAGTGCGTGAGCAGGATGCCCCCCGTTCCCACCCGCATCGCCCGCGTGGCGGCGGCGATCATGGGGAGGAGCACCTCGGGCGCCGAGCCGGCGAAGGAGTTGGTGCTGTGATGCTCCGCCAGCCAGTAGCGGCTGTACCCCAGCCGCTCGCAGAGCCGCGCCAGCTCCAGCGTCTCGCGCACCGCGTCCACCCCGGTGCCGCCGGTGCGCACCGGCGACTGGTCCACCACCCCGATCCTCAGTCGAGCCACGGCCTACCCCATCGTGCGCGATCCCCCGCCAGGCTCCGCGGGCGAGGGAAGCTGCGCGCCGGCCGCGGACCGCGCAACCGGCGCCGCGGCCCGCGTCCGTTCACGCGTGTGGCGGCTGCGGCGCGCCGGCCGGGGGCTGCGGACCCGCCGGGGACGCGGCGGGCGGGTTCCGGCGGTACCACGGTCTGAACCGGAGCCCCGCGTCCGGCCCCGGGCCGCGCCGGGGGAGCAGGCGGCGGAGGATCCAGATCAGCGCGGCCAGCACCAGCGCCAGCGGGATGAGCCACCCCAGCGACGCGATCAGCCCGGCGGTGAAGCCCACGAAGTTGCGCCATGCCTCGCGGAACGCGTCCAGGATGGGGCTGTGTCCCGGGGCCAGCACCGGCGAGGGCTCGTGCAGCCGCACCGTGAGCGTGCTCACCGCCGCGCGCGTGCGCAGGAAGCGCAGCCTTCCCTCGTGGCGTTCGATCTCCTCGCGCACGCGCGAGAGCTCGCGCTCCACGGCCAGCACGTCGTCGAGCTTCCCGGTGCGGTTGGCGAGCAGCTCCAGCAGCCGCCCCTCCAGCCGCCGTGCGTTCGTCATCCGCGCGGTCACGTCCACGTATTCCTCGCCCACGTCCTCGCTCGCGGTCTGCTGCGACTCCAGCTCGCCGATCGGCTTCAGCCCCGACACCGCGTCGTTCCAGCGCGCGGCGGGGATCTTCAGCTCGAGCGAAGCCTGCCGCAGGTTCTCGGACCCCGTTTCGACGCTGCTGTTGGCCACGTAGCCGCCCAGCCGCCGCGCGAGCTGCTCCACGCGCGCCATCGCCGGCTCCAGACTGTCGACCCGCACGGTGGCCGTCCCCGTGCGGATGATCATCTGCGGGATCACCGCCGCCGGCGGGGCCGGGTTCGCCGGTGCCGCGGGAGCGGCACCCGGCGCGGCCGGGGGCTCGGGAGACGCGAACACGGCGGTGTCCGCCGCGGACGTGCCGCTCTCGGTACCCTCCGCCCGGTTCCCTCCGGCCGGGGCCACGGCGTAACCGTTGGACGACGCCGCGGCGCGTGACGGTGTCGGCGGCTGGGCGAGGTCGACGGTGGCGGCCTCGTCGCGCCTGCCCTGCGAGCACCCGGCTACGAGCAGCGCGGCGGCGAGCAACGGGAGGTGGAGGAGCCTGGGCATGGCGGTCCTGGGCGTGGGGTGGGCGTCTCGGTGAAACGGAAGGTTCCAGGTGGATTCTGACGCGGTGCCGTCGATCGTCGGTTGCTCGTGCAAGTTCCGATGCAGCGCCGCATACTCTTTCTATCAACGACTTATGGTAAAACCTGCTCTCGCGCGGGGAGCCGGTGGGACGGGAAACCCGTTCGGAAGTCGTTCGCTCCGCGTTCACTGAACGGGGTGGATGACGCAGCCGCAGCCCGCGCGACGCGCAGTAAACGTTAGAGCCTGACACAATCCGGGGGCGCGTGACACATACGAGCCCGAGATTGTCAATAAACGCACTCTATCAAAATAAATGGCAAGCTCCCGCGGTGCGCCCTACGCGGAGTACAGGGCCTTCCATGCGTCGTAATCGGATGTGCGCAGCCCGTAGCGATGGAGGTTTCCGGGATGGAGGCCGAGGAGCAGTCCGAGCGCTCGGGTGGCGAACGCATCGACGTCATCGGCATTGATCCCGTGCTCCTCCGCCCATGCCCGCAGCAGCTCGGTCTGCGGCGCGTGGCGGCCGGCCACCAGGTCGCGGATCGCGCCGGCGAGCTCCGCGCGGTAGCGCAGGCGCAGTGTGTCGGGGCCCGGCATCGTGCCACGGACGATGCGGTACTGCGCGCACGAGCGCTCGTACGCCCACATGAACACGTCGCGGAGCAGCTCCACGCGCGTCATCTCGTACACGCCGAGGGTGCCGTCGATATACGCACGCTCCGGCACGTCCACGAACGAGAGCGGGCAGAGGTTCGCCTTGATCAGCGAGATGTTGGCGCCCAGACGCGAGGTGCGCTTGTTCACGTCCACGAACGGCTGCAGGTAGGGCAGGTGCGTCATCACGAAGAACGCCTGCTCGAACGGGTCGGGGATGGCGTCCGCCTTCGCGAGCAGGAGCCGGAACCACTCCTCGACCTTCTGGGGGATGCTCGGCGGACGGTAGGTAGTGCCGGAGATGTCCACCGGCTGCGCGCGCAGCCGGCCTTCGTCGCCGGGATCGGGAAGGAGGTTCTCGGAGAGCGCGGCGTGAAGGTTCTGGAAGGTGAACAGGTTGAACCCCACCCGCGACGCTTCCGTGACGAGCATCTCGATCGCCGCCTTGTGGTTGAGGATCATCTGCGCGTCGGCCGCGTCCTTGCCCTCCGCGCGCTGCCCGAACTCGAGCAGGTTGTGCGTGTCGAGCCGCGAGTAGGTGTTCCCCTCCAGCCGGCTGGACGCCCAGGCGAGGTCGATCAGCAGGCGGGCGAAGATCTCCCGCGCGTACGTGCCCGCCGGCCGGTCCGCGTCGGGGGTGCGGCCGATCTCGTGCAGCGTCTTGCGCAGCTGCTGGGGGAGGTACCACGTCTTCCCCGGCCTGTACCTCTCCAGGAACGCCCCGTCATAGCCGACGGGCCTGCGCTCGGAGATGGGCCGGCGCACCAGCGCCCGCACCTGGGCTCCTTCGCGCGAGAGCGGAACGTAGCCCGCTTCGGGCGCGGGAGCCTCCGCCACGAACCCGGGGCCGGGCCGATACACCGTCCGCGTGCTTCGGCCCTCGGTGCGGACACGGTCCTCGGCAACCAGCACGCGGAGGCGGCGAAGCAGCGTTCGCCAGGGCAGCATGCGCCCGTAGCTTTCCGCGAAGGCGGCCTCCAGCTCCGCCCGTCCGATCCCCTCGGGGTGCTTGCCCACCACCGATTCGACCGCTTCGAGCTCGTCGTTCAGCGCTGCTCTGGATCGTCTGGCCATTGGTCCTGTCCGTGACGTGTGCGCCCCGCCGCCGAATCGCATTGCCAAATACAGGCTCTCGTGCCATAAAGGCGACGCGCGCGACAATAAACCACGAGCTGTTGTCATATAATGGGGTTGCTAAAATTTAATTGTCAAGCTCACACGCGGTCCGATGTCCGCTGCCCGGCGTGTGCGGGAGCCTCGGGACCGAGCGTGGCACCGGGTTTGAGAGTAGCTTGCGACGCCACGCCCATTCCCCGGAAGATCCGTCCGTGATGCCACGCCCGATCGTGCTGCGCTCGCTCGCCGCCTCCGCGCTCCTCGCGTGCTCGCCCTCCGGCCTCGGCCCGCGCGGCGGCCCGCCGATGGAGGTGCGCGCCGAGTCGGCCGCGGTGGCGGTGAAGCCCGACAGCGCGCCGCCCGCCCGCGGCTCGGCGCTCGCCGCGGTGGACGAGGCATGGGTGGAGCGCACGCTGCGCTCGCTCTCGACGCGCGAGAAGGCGGGGCAGCTGGTGCTCGCCTGGATCAGCGGCCGCTACTCCGGCCCGGCGGACGAGGAGATGGTCCGCGCCGCTACCTGGGTGCGGCGCGACGGCGTGGGCGGGTTCATCATCTCCAACGGCACCCCGGCGGAGTTGGCCGGCAAGCTGAACGCGCTGCAGGGGATCGCCCGCGTGCCGCTACTGATGGTGTCGGACCTGGAGAGCGGGCCGGGGATGCGGCTGCTCGGCTCGGGGACCGACTTTCCGCCGGTGATGGGGCTCGCGGCGGCGGGGTCGGACTCGCTGGCGTTCGCTGTCGGGAAGGTGATCGGCGAGGAGGGGCGCGCGGTGGGGCTGCACCTCACCCTTTCCCCCGTGCTCGACGTGAACTCCAACCCGCGCAACCCCATCATCAACACCCGCTCCTTCGGCGAAGACCCGGCGAGCGTGGGGCGCTTCGCGGCGGACTACGTGCGCGGGGTGCACGCCGGCGGGCTGCTGGCGATGGGGAAGCACTTCCCCGGGCATGGCGACACGCACGCCGACTCGCACATGGAGCTCCCCAGCGTGGACCGCGACCGCGCGCGCCTCGAGGCCGTCGACCTCCCCCCCTTCCGCGCCGCCATCGCCGCGGGGGTGGACGGG
>DASYJZ010000036.1:0-9420 GCA_035995965.1 Longimicrobium sp.
TCCGCGATGCGCATCGCGACGCCGCGCACCGCGTTATCCAGCAAAGGTCCCTCGTTGCCGGTGACGCTCCCGATCACGGTCCGGGCGAACGAGGCGGCGTCGAGCCCGAGGTCCGTCACCGCCAGCGCGGCGAGCGGCGCGACATCGTGCGGCGACTCGATCGACCAGACGAACCGCCCGGTGGCCTGGTTCGCGTCGGGCTTGTCGATGCGGATGGTGAGGTCGGGCGCCCGCTCCGGCTCCAGCACCACGCGCCCGTCGGCGGCACCGGCGGGGGTGGAGGACGCGGCGGGTGCCGCTCCACGCGCCGGCCGCGCGACCACGATGCGCCGCGAGGCGACTCCGCACGGCGCGCCGCGGCAGGTGAAGTGCACCATCAGCAGCGAGATGCGCGCGGGCTCGGCACCCGGGTGCGCCGCCAGCGGAACCGCCACGCTCGTCGCGCCGACGTCGTCGAGCCGAACGTGGAGCGTGCGGCGCCAGCCTTCCGGCGCATCGAACCCGTCGGCCACCACCTGGATCCCCAGCTCCACTGCCTTCTCCCCGGCTGGCAGCACCACCGCCCCGCTCGATGCGAGCCGCGCCGCCTCAGTCAAGCCAATCACCAGCTCGAAGCGCTCCTCGGGGTGCACTACGGCCGGCGCGGAGAGCCAGGGGAAGGCCTCGCGCTGCGATCCGCGCCTCCGCCCGGGGTGCCCGGAGGACTTCGTGCTGCCGCGAAAGCCGCCGAACCGCGGCTTCCCGAGGGTGGCTCCGCGGCTCGCCGCGACCGGGAAGTCGGCCTCCGCCTCCAGCACGGCGAGGACCTGGTCGTTCTCGTCCAGCAGGACCGCGGGGTAGACCTCGGCGCGGGCACCGCCGCGCCCGACCGGCGCGGGTGTCATCCCGCCCAGCGCCAGCGCCTCGGCCAGTGTCGGCCCGGGCGCCGCCGCGTCCAGGCCGGCCCGCAGCGCGGTGACGGTGAAGAGGTAGTAGAGGAGCCGGTACCCGTCCTGCCGGCGAACGACCACCGGGTACGCGTCGCCGTACAGGAGGAGGCGGCCGCCGGCGTCGGCGGCGGGCATCGCCCCGTCGAGAATCAGGGGCTGACGGTACATGGCGGCTCTCCGCGGGTTGACGAGGTGGCGGACGGCGCGCGGCGGGGGAACGGGAGCCGGGAGGGGTCGCCGTAGAGGGTGAGCCCCGACCAGAACACCGGGTCGGCAGTCCACGCTTCCCCCTCGATCAGCGTCGCCTCGATGGCCGCGACCTGCGCCCGCTGGACGGCCCGGTCCCGCGGAAGCGTGTCGAGCGCACGGTAGAAGGCGGGCTGAAACGCGCGCGCGAAGTTCTCCGCGACGGGCCACAGGCTCCCCAGCACGCTGCCCGCACCGGCGCGGCACAGCGTCTCGGGAAGGCTGATGATCCAGCGCCCCGGGAGGACGTAGCTGTCGGCCGACCAGCAGGACGAAAGGGTGACGTGGGAAACGGCGCCGAGCTGCCGGGTCGACAGGTCGCGGAGGGTGAGGGTCTCGGTCACCCCCGGCTCGGGGAAGAGGACCAGCCCGGAGCGGTCGGGACGGTTGGGCTCGAAGATCCCGTGGCAGGCGACGTGGACGAGCGCCGCCGTGGGGATGGACCCGAGCAGCGCCTCGCGGCGTGCGGGGCGGCCCGCCTGCTCGTCCATCCGCTCAATGCGCACCCCGTGCCCCGCGGCCCACGCCCCGACGGCGTCCAGCTCTCGGGGCACCTGCTCCAGGCGGTCGACCCCGGCGGGCGCATCGGCCACGCCGGCCAGGAGCGCGCTGCCGACCACCGGCGCCGCGCCGCCCCGGCGGCCCGCCAGCGGCGAGAAGGCGAGGGTCAGCGCGTAGTCCTGCACCAGGTAGCGGTCGCTCCGCCGCACGGCCGCGAAGGGGAAGCCGTGGAGCGCGTCGTCCGGAACCACGGTGAGGGCGCACACCCGGCGCGAGAGACCGCCCAGCACGCCGTGCAGCCCCAGCGCGCGGACCAGGCGGTCGAGCACGGCCGCCCGCGCCTCTGCGTGCTCCTCGGGGTCCTCGGGCCCGGCTGCTTCCTCGCGCGCGATCCCCCGCGCCAGCTCGTGCCAGCGTCGCACCTCCTCGCGCAGCCGCAGGCGGGTGAGCGCGGCGACCGCGAACCGAAGCGAGAACCGGCCCGCGGAGATGGTAACCACGCGGTCCGGGAGGACCAGGAAGGTCAGCGTGACACGGTCGCGGGGGTGGTGCGCGAGGTGCTTCCAGAGAAGGCGCGGGTGCCACGGAGCCGCGAGATCCGGATCCCCACCGCCGCCCACCCGCTCGCGTGCGAGCTCGGCGCGGTAGCGGTCGGTGCGCCAGAGCAGCCGGTGCAGGCGCAGCAGCAGCCGCCAGCGCAGGAGCGGACGCGGCAGACGGCTCGTCTCGGCGGCGCGCCGCAGGCGCACCAGCTCGTCCACTTCGGCCGCGAGCTCCTCTTCCTCGGCGGTCCACTTGTTGAGCTGGAAGAGGACCTGGTCCACCGGCGGAAGGGAGGCGGTCAGCTCGCCCAGGCAGGCGGCCGCCTGGCGCGTCCGCTCGCGCGTCTCGGCGGCGGACCGGCCCAGCCACGCGCCGCACCACGCCAGGAAGCGGAGCGCCTGCCACCGGTCGGCCTTCAGCCCGAGCCCGGCCAGCCGCGGCAGCACCTGGCCGAGCGCGGCCTCCGCCCGGACGTAGTCATGGCGGTAGTAGTCGAGCATGGCGCGCAGGAGCGGCAGCCGCGCGGCGACGATCTCCGAGTCGCAGGCGGCGAACACCTGCTCCATCTGCGCGAGCGCCCGCGCGGCCGCGTCCAGCCTCCCCCCTGCCAGCTCCCACTGGAAGCGCAGGGCGCGGTCGTCGAAGAGGGAGAGGTGGCTCTCCCCGTCGGCGAGCTCCGGCGTTTCTTCAGGCGCGGCGGACGGGCCTTGGGGGGACGCGGCTTCGCGCTCGTCCCAGAGCTCGGTCGTCGCGGGAACCCGCTGCGCCAGCGAACGGCCGCGCGCGTCGGCGACGCGGCGCAGCCAGGCCGCGCGGTCGACGGTGGCCGGGTCGCCGGTCTCCACCGCGCCCCGCTCGGCCGCCGTCAGGTGCGCCCGGGCCGCCTCCGTCTGGTTGAGGACGATCAACACCTGGGCGAGGTTCAGGTGCGCCCGCGCCGCGGCACCCCGAAATCCCCCCTCGGCGCAGCGCCGCGTCACCTCGCGCAGCCGCTCGACGGCGCGTCCCAGCTCGCCGCGGAGGAGGTCGCGGCGGCCAGCCACCTCCAGCCGCCGCACCTCCAGGCCGGGGGTGAGGGGACCATCCACCCCCCGCTCCGCACGGGCGAGCTCCTTCGCGGCCGCATTCAGCTCACCCCGTTCGACCAGCGCCGCGGCGAGCGCCAGCCGCAGGGGGGCCGCGTACAGCCGGGCCGGCTCGGGCGTCCCCGGCGGCGTGAACCGCAGCCCGCGCCGCAGCGTCGCGCAGGCCTCCGTGTAGCTCCCCAGCGCAGCCAGCAGGCTCCCCGCCACCAGGTGGTACTGGGCCAGGAGGAGGACGCGGTCGGCGTCGTCGGCTCCCCTTCCGCTCGCTCGCGCCTCCGGGCGCGCCCACTCCGCGCGGGTGAAGTCGATGCGTCCCAGCGGCCCCGCGGAGCCTCCCAGCGTCCGCAGCGCGGCCGCCGCGCGCCGCAGCTGGCCCGCGCCGAGTGCCACCTCCGCCTCCTTCAGGGTGGCGTATGCCGCGCCGGTCTCGTTGCCCGCCTGCCGGAACGCGGCCGCGATCGCGGCGAGGAGGCTCTGGGCCGGCCCCGGCTCGCCCGCCAGGACCGCCATGTCCGCCAGGCGCTCGGCAACGACGATGTCGGCCGTCGCCAGCGACGTTCCGGCACGGAGGTGGCCGGCCAGCCGCTCGGCCAGCAGGCCGCGGTACCCGGCGAGCGCGCCGGCCGTGTCGCCCGCGCGGAGGAGTGCCTCCGCGCGGGCGAACCCGGCCTGGAACGCCGCCCAGCCATCCACCGTGAAGGCCACCCGGTCCTCCTCAGCTCGCGGTGACCACGTAGACCGGCGGGCACTGCGAGTCGCGCTCGCCGCCCTCACAGTCCGGCTGCGCGGTCCACGGGCGGTATAGCTGCTGGGGCGGCGGCGGACCGGAGCGGACGTCCGTGCGCAGGCGGTAGCGCGTCCGCGGCTCGGCCGCGGCGTAGACCTGCGAGGGGCGGAAGTGGCCCAGCTCGCTCCGCGGCAGCTCCTGCAGCGTACCGCGGCGGCCGGTGACCACCTCGTGCAGCGTCCGCTGGATCGCGCCGGGGCTGAAGTCCAGGTTGTTGAGCCCCGGAGAGTCCTGCACGTAGAGCAGGGCGCGTCCCTCCTCGAGGTCCCGCAGTGCCCGCCGGCCGCCAACCACGAACATCAGCGGGGCGCGCCTGGCGTAGTGCAGCGCCAGGCGGTCCGCCTCGACTACGGGGGTGAGCGTTCCGTCCACCGTCCCCGCCGCGCTCGCGTGCATCCCGTCGAGGGTGCGGGCCACCTGGTCCAGCGCGTGCCGCTGCGCCGGGTCGGCGGCCGCCCAGGCGTTGACCTGATCGAAGAACGCCTGCCGGTTCGCCGGCGTCAGTGGCGCGGCCTCGCGCAGCGCGGCCGCGGCCGCCTCGGGCCGGCTGAGGTCGAGGTCCGCCACCGCTCTGCGCATGGCCACCTCGGGAACGTCGCGGTACGCGGGCGGCAGCCGGTCGAGCTCTTCCAGCGCGCTACGGTAGTCGTGTGCCGCCAGGAAGCGGTCGGCCGTGTGCAGCTCGCGCGGCGGCGGGCCGCCCGCCGGCAGGCGGAAGCCCAGCGGGCTGGTGCCGGGCTCTTTCAGGACGGCCGCGCGGGCGCCCGCGAGCTCGGCGTCCTTCCCCGCCTCGTCGAGCCAGTGCAGCAGGCGCGGCCGGCCCTGGTACGCGGCCACGCGGGCGTCGAAGCCGGCCGGCACCTCCACCGAGCCATCGCCCGCGGAGACGATCTTCACCCAGCGGTCGGACCCTTCGAACTGCACCAGGTGCCCGTCGTCCAGGCGATATGCCGCGGCAACTCGCGCGTCCGCGCTCACCAGCGCGTCCACGTCGCGGCTGGCGCTCATCCGGCGCGCCAGCGACTGCGCGTCGGCCACGTCGCGGCCGTGCCACGCCACCTGGATGCCGCCGCCGGAGGGACCGATGTCCAGCCGGCCGAGCGGCATCTCCCCCGTATTCATCCCGGCGTGCAGCGACCTCCCCTCGATCGCGAACGTCCGCTCCACCTCGGTGGACGCCAACTCGGAGACCGGACCGCGGAAGCGGGTCTTCGTGGCGGGAGAGACCACGACCGAGCGCCCGCCGCCGGGCAGCGCGCGCAACCGGTAGCGAAGCCCCTCCAGCGTCTTCAGCTCGCCGCCGGCGGGGTCAAGCGTGCCGTAGTCCAGCGTGGGGCGGCGCAGCAGCGGCGACACTTCCCGCGAGAGCACCGTGCGCGTGGCGAAGGTCTCGCGGCTGGCCAGAGAGACGCCGCCGCTGAGGACGTGCGAGCTTCCGGCTCGCTCGTACGGCGCGGAGAACAGCATCGGAAGGGCTTCCGTTGTGCTTCCGCTGTAATCGTGCGGATAGAACTGGATCTCGTCCCACTTCGCGAAGCGCAAATCGGGCTGGCTGCGCGCCCACACCGGGAACCAGAGCGTGGTATCGACGGCTACTTCGCTCAGGTACCCCAAGCGCTCAGCCGCCCCGGAGCGGCCGAGCCACCCCACCAGCAAGCTCCATTTCATGATCTCGTTGAGCCGCTGGTACTCGGGCTCGTAGCGAGCGATCTCGTCGTAGTGGTCGTTCCACCATCCCAGGAACGCTTCGGACCGTGCGTTCGCGGGCGCCTCGACACCCGGCGTGTAGCTGCTGGCCGACGCGGCATAGACTCGCGTGGCACCGCGGGCGAAGCTGAGCGAGTTCTCGTCTGCCCCGACCTGGAATGCCGCGTCCTGCGGCCCAAACCACAGGCGGGTGTTGTTCAGGCTGTCGAGCTGGCGCCGGTAGATCGGCGAGACCACGCTGCGGGTGAGCGGATCGAAGTCCCGGATGTCCCGCCCCGGGGCACTGCCCATGAAGTCGATCGCCCACAGCTTGGCGAGAAGATCGGTGTAGAACAGAACCATACCCACACGCGTGCCGCGCAGCTCGCCATCGTAGCGCGCCGCCTGGAAGCGGAACGCTCCGCTCCCCTGGAGGATGAGCTCCGCGACTTCGGGAAAGGCGCCCTGCCGCATGGCGTCTAGCCAGTTCAGGAACGGCCCTTCGTCACGCGCGGCCAGCGCCGTGCGGATCGTGGCCGAATCGCCGCCCACGCCGGACAGGGCGGCGAGCGGATAGGCCGCACGGTCGAAGAACACGCCGAGGCTGTCGTAGTCGTACGTGGGGTCGAGCGAGAACCCGCTCCCGGGTACGATTCCCTGGTCGTGCGCCTCCTTCGCATTCAGGAAGGCGAGCGAGTCCCACTCCGCCTGCTCCTCCGCCTGGAGCGCGAGGCGCTCGGCCTCGGTCACGTACGTGCGTCCCGACCAGCGGGCGTCAAACGCCTCTTTCTCGCCTTTCCATCGCGCGTCGAACAGTGCCCGGCGCTCCTGGATCTTCTGCTCCGACTGCCAGAGCGCGGCAACATCTTCCACGTCGATCCCGCGGTACGCCGAGGCGAGCACCTTGCGCCCCCCGAGCACCAGCACATCGGCGTCGAGCCGCGCATAGGTGAGGTCGTCGATTCCACGCATGAAGGCAGCGAGCTCCTCGAGCGTGGCGATCCGCGCTTCCCGGTAGCCGCTCCCGGAGGTGAAGAGCTCGCTTCCACGCAGTGTGGCGGCACGGGTAAGCCGGGCGGAGTCGCCCGAGGCGCCCAGCGAATACTCGAAGACGACCACGCTGTCCGGGATCTCGCCCAGGTCCTTGCGGTGGCGGTCCGCGACGCGGCCCACGTCGTCCAGACGCTGCTCCGGAGTGGCGCCGGCGGGCACCAGCGCCACCACCAGCCCACTTCCCACGTACACCGACCGTGTCTCGCCGTACTCGAAGTTGCCGACCCCGCGCATGAACCCATACCGCGCCGCCGGAAGGTCGAACGTCGCCTGGTCCAGTGAGTCGACCGGCAACCCGGACGACCGCAGCGCGGTGAAAAGCAGCCAGTCGCGGCGCTGGTCTGCCTGCTCGCGGGCGGAGAGCGAATCCAGCTCGGGGTCGTCCACCCGGAACTCCACCGTCTTCGGCTGCCCCACGGGGAATTCGGCGAACGACTGCGAGACAGGGGCGACGAGGGGATGCGGATCCGGTGTCGGTGTCGACAGGCTGTTGCGCGCCGCGGCGACGCCTACGACGCCTACGATGCCGAGGATGCCGAGGTAGGTGATGGGTTTGTTCATGATCGGTCTCCTGAACTGAATGAACTGGAGCGCTGGAGAAGGGGATGCCTGGACGCGGGAGGCCGCCTTCCACGGGCGGGTGACGGTCAGGTGGATCGTCGTAGCGATGAGCGGGACAGGCGTCCCCTCGGGCGACTCCCCTGCTTTATCAGTTGGCCATATCCGGAAGAATTCTCTCTCGTCCCGGGGTCGCCCTGTCGTTCTGACGATGATGCTTCAGGGAACGGCAAAGCCCCCACTCCGGAACCGGGGCGGGGGCCTGGCGCAACCTCTCTGCGTCTCCGCGCCTCTGCGTGAGACCCTTCTGTCTCGGTTACCCGTCGAAGAGCCCGAAGATCGCCTCCAGGATGCCGGCGATCGCGTCGAACACGCCGCCCGCCGCTTCACCCGCCGCGCCGACCAGGTGGACGGCGGCCTCGGGCGCCGCGGCGGCGAGCTCGGGCACGCTCCCGGCGGCCTGCGCCAGCCCGGAGACCGCGTGCGCGGCACCGTAGGCCCCGTAGAACGCCAGGTCCGGCGCGTACCAGAGGCTGGCGAGCAGCACGTCGCCCGCGTCGTCGCCCGTCCGCCCCAGGCGCGTGCCGCCGGGGCGCCGCTCCAGCGCCATCCCCGCCTGCGCCTTCCAGATCGATTCCAGCTCGTGGTGGTCGAACCACACGCCCTTGCAGCTCCGGCAGACGTCCAGGGAGATGCCGCCCATCTGCTCGCGCCGCATCGGCTGGTCGCAGACGGGGCAGTCGATCAGGTTCTTCCACCCGCACGCCGGGCACGCCTCCAGGTTGCGGTCGAAGGGCGCGTGGCAGCTATGGCAGGGCGTCACCGCCTTCGCCTTCCTCCGCGCGATCTCAGTCCAGAGCGCCGCGGGCGGGTTCTGGCGCAGCCGCGGGATCTCGCCGTGCTCCAGCCACACCCCGCCGCAGCGCCGGCAGTGGTCGATCTCCACCGGCGCCTGCGTGCCGACGCTCACCTTGTTCAGCGTCGCGCCGAGGCATACGGGACATGGGTAGCGTGTGCCGAGCTCAGGCATCGAGCACTCCCTTCGCGGTCGACTTGCCGCCCAGGTGGCGGACGTCGTAGAAGCTGTAGACGAGCACGCCGTCGTCGGTGACCTCCACGTCGGCCTGGCCGCGGATGCCGAGCTCCTTGAGCGCCTCCGCGGCGGACTCGGGCGTCATCGACAGCGCCGTGGCGACCTCCACGGCGGTGAGCTGCCCGCCGTGCTCCCCCGCCAGCCGCAGGATCTCGGCGTCGACGGTGTTGCGGCGCAGCTCCGCCTTCCGCCCCGTGAGCCGCGACTTCTCCGCGTAGTGGCCGCGGGCGAGCAGCACCGCGCCCACCGCGGGGAGCCCCACGGTGAGCGCGAGCGCCGCCAGCGTGGTCCCCGCCGAGAGCGCCAGCGTGGAGTTGAGGAAGCCCGCCAGCATGAACAGGGCGAGCAGGGCCAGCAGGGCCGCGCCGATGAGCTTGTTCAAGAGCCTTCGCAAGGCTGAGGTTGGGGGATCGGCTGCCCGCGCCAACCCTGTGCTGCACTACGACATCCGCACGAGACGAGTTTCGCCTGCACCTTCAACCTCGCTGGCGCCCCCCGCGCGGGAAAGGTCTTGCCGATCCAGAGGCCCCCGTGGGCCGCGCGAAACCCACCGCGGCCCGAGGCGCAGTCCGCGGAGGCGGACATCGTGCCGTTCCAGCGCCGGGTTTCCAACCCGGCGGCCCGACCCGTCCGCCGCCACCCGATTGGCGCCCCCTTCCCCGCCCTTGTAGATTCCCCGCCTTTCCGGATCCTTCCCGCACACCCTGGAACACGCACGGAGCGATGGCGGACACGTTCAAGAACTTCATCGGCGGCGAGTGGGTGGGGCCGTCTACCGGGACCTACTTCGAGAACCGCAACCCCGCGCGGCAGAGCGACCTGATCGGCATGTGGCCGCGCTCCGGCAAGGAAGACGTGGACCGCGCCGCCGCCGCCGCCAAGCGCGCGCAAGCCGACTGGGCCGCCACCCCGGCGCCCGAGCGCGGCGCCATCCTCAAG
>DASYJZ010000037.1:0-6517 GCA_035995965.1 Longimicrobium sp.
GATCCTGTACTCGCTGGAGGTGCTGTACGACAGCTACAACGACCCGAAGTTCCGCCCCTGCCCGCTGCTGCGGAAGATGGTGGACGCGGGGCTGCACGGCCGCAAGACGGGCCGCGGCTTCTTCGACTACACCGTGCCGGGCGCCTGACCCCGACGAGGACCAGGGAATGACCGAGGAAGAGATCCGCGCGCAGCTTCGCGCCTTCGTCGAGCGCTTCATGCGCGGGCACGACCTGCAGGACGGCGAAGACCTGTTCGCCACCGGCTACGTGAACTCCATGTTCGCCATGCAGCTGGTGCAGTTCGTCGAGTCCACCTTCGGCGTGACCTGCGAGTCCGAAGACCTGGAGATCGACAACTTCCGCAGCATCGACGCGCTCACCGCGTTCGTGCAGCGGAAGCTCGGCGCCGCGGTGGCGTGAGCGACCCCGCTCCGCCGCCCGCGGAGGCCGCGCTGCGGATGGAGCTGGGCCCCGCGCAGGAAGCCGCCCGCGCCGAGTTCGCCGCCTGGGTGGACGCACACGTCGCCCCGCACGCCGGCGCCTGGGACCGCGCGGCCCGCACCCCGCCCGAGGTGATCGCGCGGCTGGCGGTCACGGGGTGGCTGGGCGCGGTCGTCCCCCGCGGGCACGGCGGGGCGGGGATGGACTGGATGACCTTCGGGCTGCTGAACGAGGAGCTGGGGCGGGGGTGCTCGTCGCTGCGCTCGCTGCTCACGGTGCACTCCATGGCCGCCCACGCGGTGCTGCGCTGGGGCTCGCGCCCGCAGAAGGAGCGCTGGCTCGGGCCGATGGCCCGCGGCGAGGCGATCGGCGCCTTCGCCCTGAGCGAGCCCGAGGTGGGGAGCGACGCCTCCGCCGTCCAGACCACGGCGACGGCCGACGGCGACGGGTACGTCCTGGACGGGCGGAAGAAGTGGACCACCTACGGCCAGATCGCGGACGTCTTCCTGCTCTTCGCGAAGGCGGAGGGGAAGCCGGTCGCCTTCCTGGTGGAGCGCGGCACCCCCGGCTTCGAGGTGGCGCCGCTCGGCGGCGTCACCGGCACGCGCGCCTCGATGCTGGCCGAGCTGCGCCTGGACGGCTGCCGCGTGCCCATGGAGGCGCGGGTGGCCGGGCCGGGGTTCGGGCTGGCGGTGGCGGTCGCGACGCTGGAGGTGGGGCGCTACAGCGTGGCCTGCGGCACCGCGGGGCTGATCCGCGCCTGCCTGGACGCGTCGCTGGACTACGCCGCCCGGCGCGTGCAGTACGGCGTCCCCATCGGCGAGCACCAGCTCGTGCAGCGCATGCTGACGGAGATGGCGGCGGGGTGGCGCGCCGCGCACTGGCTCTGCCTGCGCGCCGGCTGGCTCCGCGACGCCGGCGACCCCGCCGCCGCGCACGAGACCTTCGTCGCCAAGTACGCCGCCTCCACCGCCGCGACCCGTGCCGCGCTCGATGCCGTGCAGATCCACGGCGCCAACGGGTGCAGCGAGGAATACCCCGTGGAGCGCTACCTGCGGGATTCCCGGGTGATGGAGATCATCGAGGGGAGCACCCAGATCCAGCAGGTCGCCATCGCCCGCGGGGAGCTGGAGGCGCGCGGCCGGGTCGGTTGACCACTCCGCCGGGCGGTTGAAACCGCGGCAACGACCACGCGAAGTCCGCCTCCGCATCGAAGCCGCCGCGAGCGAAGAGAGCCCCCGTCCCTCCCCCAGGTTGTTTTGGGGGCGGGACCGGCGCGAAGCGCCAGGGAGAGGACCCGCGGGGCCCGGGACGGGCTCCGAATCCTCGCGTTCCATTCACCCGTTGGAAGACTCGGACACCATCGTGATGCAGCGCCCGACTGCCGTCCGCGACCCCTGGGTCGTTTTCCCGCGCCGCGTGCCCGACGCGAAGCTGAGGCTCTTCTGCTTTCCGTACGCCGGCGGCGGCGCGTCGATCTTCGCGCGCTGGCCCGAGCTGCTCCCGCCGGGCGTCGAGCTCGTCGCGGTGCAGCTCCCCGGGCGCGAGAGCCGACTGGCCGAGAAGCCCTACGCCGAGATGGGGTCGCTGGTGGAGAAGCTGGCCGAGGCGCTGGCGCCGTACATGGACCTCCCCTTCGCCGTCTTCGGCCACAGCAACGGCGGGCTGATGGCGTTCGAGCTCGCCCGGCTCCTCCGCGCGCGGGGCCGACCCCTCCCGCTGCACCTCTTCGTCTCCGGGCGCCCGGCGCCGCAGGTGGAGATCACCGAGCCGCCGATCCACGCGCTCCCGAACGACGAGTTCATGGCCGCGCTGCGCCGCTTCGGGGGCACGCCCGAGGAGGTGCTGGAGAACGAGGAGATGATGGCGCTGATCGAGCCGCTCCTCCGCGCCGACTTCGCCCTCGGCGAGACCTACGCCTTCGCTCCGGGCGCTCCCCTCCCGATGCCGGTCTCCGCCTACGGGGGCGCGACCGACGACGAGGTCCCGCTCTGGCAGGTGGAGGCGTGGAAGGAGCAGGCGGGCGGCGATTTCCGCTTCGTCACCTTCCCCGGCGGCCACTTCTTCCTGCACGACGACCGCGCGCGGGTGCTCGACGAGCTCGGCCGCGAGCTGCGGCCGCACCTTGCGCGGATCGGACACCCGCCCCGTGCCTGACGACTGGTCCCCCGGCCCCGAGCGGCCGCGCCTGGCTGAGGGCGAGGCGCACGTCTGGCGCGCCTCGCTGGCCGCGGGCGCGGACGAGCTCGCGCGCCTGCACGCGCTCCTCTCCAACGAGGAGCGCGTCCGGGCGGCGCGCTTCCGCTTCGAGGTGCACCGCGAACGCTTCATCGCCGGGCGCGGCACGCAGCGACTGCTGCTGGCGCGCTACCTGGGCGTGCACCCCTCCGCCATCCGCTACCGCTACGCCGCGCACGGCAAGCCCGCGCTCGACGGCCCCCAGGCGGAGAGCGACATTCGCTTCAACGTCTCCAACGCCGAAGACGGACTGCTCGTGGCGCTCGTCCTCGGCCGCGAGGTCGGGGTGGACCTGGAGCCGGTGCACCGCGTGGTCGACCGCGACGCGGTGGCGCGCCGCTTCTTCTCCGCCCCGGAGAACCAGGTCTACGACACCATCCCCGACGGGCAGCGCGACGCCGCGTTCTTTACCTGCTGGACGCGCAAGGAGGCGTACATCAAGGCGGTCGGAGACGGGCTGTCGATGCCGCTCGACTGCTTCGACGTGACGCTGCGTCCCGGCGAGCCGGCGCGCCTCCTCGCCACCCGCGGCGATCCTTCGCAGGCGGAGCGGTGGACGCTGCGCGAGCTCGACCCCGGCCCCGGCTGGCTGGGCGCCATCGTGGTCGAAGGCCCCGCCGTCGACCTGCGCTGCTTCGACTGGGACCCCGCGCGTCCTCCCGTCGCCCCGCCGCCGAAGCCCGCCGCGGATGGGGGGATGACACCGGATCCGATCCCCAAGACGTCATCCTGAGTCTCTACCGCGCTGCGCGCGACCATGAAGGATGAAAGGTGACATCCTCTTATGCTGCAACCATTTAGCCGATTTACTTTCTATTCAGGCCGACCTCGTCTCATCCTTCTATCCGGCAAAGACTTGGCAGGCCGAAGGATCTATAGCCGGCCCATCGATATACTCCAGGAACGCACAGCCAATCGCGGATCGGGTCTTGTGAGAAAAGGGGCCGAGCAGTCCGCCGCTCAGTCCCCCTTCCTGCGCCGCTCCTTCCGCCGGGTGCGCCGGCCGTCCTCCAGCGCCCGTTCCTTCCACTGCTCCTTTCCCCAGCTTCGCACGTCCGCCAGCTCCTCCAGGAAGAGCCGCGAGGCTCGCGAGAACGCGCCCTCGCGCCGCAGCGTGGTGGGAATGGTGCCCAGGAAGTCCTGCATCGCGCGCCGCAGGCTGCTGTCGGACGAGTACCCGCAGGCGAACGCCACGCTCAGCACCGTGCGGCCGGGGTCGTCGAGGAGCGAGGCCGCGAGCAGGATGCGCATCCACGCCATCAGCCTCCGCGGCGGGGGAAGGCCGGAGCGCTCGGACCAGCGCAGCACCGTGCGCTCGGAGAGGTGCAGCGACCGCGCCAGGTCACGCCCGCGCCCGCCCATCGACACCACCTCGGCGGCGGCCATCAGCAGCGTGCGCGCCCGTCCGGACATGCTGGAGGGAAGGCAGCGCTGCAGCAGGTTCTGCAGCGGCCGCCCCTGCGCCCCCCGCAGCCGCCGCGACATCGCCTCGTGCGTGTCCTCCTCGCCGATGGAGATGATGTCGGTGACGCCCCACTCGCCCAGCGTCCGCACGTCGTGCGAGCGGCCGGGGCGCAGCTCCATGGCCGCGAGGACGGTGGCGGAGGGGAACTCCCAGAGCAGGGCGCGGAGCTGCGGCGAGAGCTGCAGGCCGTCGCCGTTCCCCGCCGCATACGGGTCGACCACCAGCAGCGCGGCCGGCGGCGCGTCGCTGATCGCCGCCCGCAGCGACTCCCAGTCGGGGAGAAAGCTGCACTCGAAGGTCTTGCCGCTCACGCGGCGCACCCGCTCCCGGAATGCACTGTTCGAGTGCATTACGATGAGGGGACGCTGATTCGGGACCATGCGTGTCGGGAATTATATGGTCACAGGGCAACGGAGATTGGGCGCGTGGCAGCCGCTACGCACAATATTGTCGTGCGTGGACGGCGTCCACGTTCTCCGTTTCGCTGTCCCCCACTACAAACCTGGAACACCCATGAAGACCGCCCGGTTCCTCCTGGCCTGCGTCGCCGCGTCTCTGCTGGCCGCGTGCAGTGCCGACGGCATCACGGCCCCCGCCACCCCGTCGCGCCCCGCCTTCGACGGAATCGTGGCCCCCGCCGGAGACGAAGGCGGCATCTACATCGACACCGGCCTCGGCGGCACGGCGAACTGCATCCTCGTCGTCGTGGTGAACCCGGACGGCTCGACCACCACGGTGTGCCAGGCAACTGCTGCCAGCGGGCAGCTTGGGACCGGCTCCTGAGGCGGAGTGCAGAAACAAAAAACGGGCCGGCCGGAGACAGGCGCTCCGGCCGGCCCGTTTGGTTCGAGTTCAGACGTTGCTGACAGCGCGGTTTTCCAGAGACCGCACCATCTCGTTGGCCAAAGCATCTGCCTGATCGGAACTGCGTCCGGCACGCGCCGCAATCGCTTTCTCAACCGAACGCCCGCTGCGAATCGATCCCAACACGCTTTCGGCCCGGACCATTACTGCGGCTTCACGGCGTTCCGATGCGACGGCAACGGCTCGTTCGGCGACCTGCTCCGCGCGATCCCATTCCCCGAGGCTGGCAGCGCCGCGCGCCATCTCCAGCAGCGAGTCGGCTACCGCTGGCAATGCGTCGGGCTCCCGTGTGAGCTTCATCGTCTCGTTCCACATCTTTCGGAACTGCTCGCGATCGCCGGCGGCGCCCGCAGCGCGAATCACGTTCGCTCGCACCGGAAGCCTCTGCTTCAGGTCGGGGAACAGCGGCTCGAGCGCGACGAACACGGGGAGGGCGCGAGAGAAGTACCCCTGCTCCATCCAGTAGTATGCAATGTCGTGCGCGAGAGCCGGGAGCAGCTCGTGCTCGGCACCGTAGGCTCGGAACGCCTGACGAGCATAGTGCTCCGCCTGCTCAGCCCGGCCGGTTTCAGTCGCGATCACAAACAGCTCGTGCGACGCGAGTCCGACGACAGGACCGAGTCCCTTGCGTTTGCCGGAGCGCAGCGCCTTGATGTGCATCCGGTGCGCGGCTGGGAAGTTACCGCGCTGGCGCGCCATGTTGCCGAGCGCGAGGTACGCGCGGCCGTAAGCCTCCCAATCGCCGATCTGGCGGGCGATCATGATCGCGTGGCGGAACCACGTCTCGGCGCGAGGAAGCTCATTGCGCAGCCGCGACTGCTTCCCGACCGCGAGCGCCAGACCGGCGTTGCGCGGGCTGGCGAGCGCCGCGGCCTGGGTGAAGGCGAGCGCGGTGGCGGTGTGCCCGTGCTGCTCGGCCCAATCGGAGATGGCGCGCCCCGACTCGGCGATCGACTCGCCGGAGGTGGTGTCCGGGGCGCCGAGCATGCGGCCGACGGCGACGAGCGCGTCGACGAGCTCGGCGGGAAGGTCGGCGTCGAGGAGCTCGCTCAGACGCCGCTGGGCGGCGTCAGGAGAGAACAGCTTGCCGCGGTCCCCCGGCTCGGCGGTCGCCCAGAACATCACGTTCCGGTACGCCTGCCAGAGGAGCACCCCGGTCTCGCCCGGCACCTCGCGGAGGATCTCCATCCCCTCCAGCGACTCCGCCGAACCGCGCGTGAGCGGGGGAGGGGTGCGCCAGCGGCGCGGGGCACGGGCCGTTGCGGCCTTTGCGCGGGGGGACTTCATCTATCGTATCTCCTCAGTTCGCTTGTCTCGGATGTTTCTGTGCACTTTGTGTATACTATATCCATCGGCGGTAAAACGCCAACATTTTCACCCCGCTGCTCCCCCCTCCAGTAGCAGCGAACACCCTGAATCCGCCACGCAGACAGCCTGGACGCCCTGTGTGCACCAAAGTGGTTCAACTCTCCGCAGCGCTCCCCTGAGGCCGCGGGATACCCGCCTC
>DASYJZ010000038.1:0-5552 GCA_035995965.1 Longimicrobium sp.
CTTCGCCCCGCCCGGCAGGTCCAGGATCCCCAGCGCCGCGCCGAGCTCCCAGTGCGGCCGCGCGGCGAACGGCAGCGTGCGCGGCTCGCCCCAGCTGCGGACGACTGCGTTCGCCTCCTCGCCCCCCGCGGGGACGGAGGGGTCCACCGGGTTGGGGATGCGCAGGAGGATGGCGTCGAGCTCGCCTTCCACCTCGCGCAGCCGCGCGTCGATCTCGCGGATGCGCTCGCCCACCCCGCGCATCTCGGCGATCAGCTCGTCGGCGTCCTGCTTCGCCCGCTTGCGCTCGGCCACCTGCTGGGTGACGGCGTTGCGGCGCGCCTTCAGCTCGTCGCCCTCGCCGATCAGCGCGCGCCGCTCCGCGTCCAGCTCCAGCACCTGCGCGACGACTTCGTCCGCGTCGGCCCGGCCGCGGCGGGCGAGCGCCGCGCGCAGGGCGTCGGGGTCCTGCCGGATCTGCCTGAGGTCGAGCATCAGCGCTTGAGGCGCTCGTCGTTGCAGGACTGGTTGCTGATCACGGCGATGTGCATCACGCCCGAGTCCGCCACGGTCGAGATCACCTTCAGCAGCCCGAACTTGGGGAGCGAGCCGCACTCCGGGTTCTGCTGCCGGCTCTGCACGTAGAACAGGTCGCCCGCCGCGGCCGCCACCTCGGTGCGGGTGTACGACGAGCTCTTCAGCGGCGCGTTGCCCGGGTTGTCCAGCGTGCGCGTGGTCTTCTGCAGCCCCGCCCCGCGGAAGCTGCCGTTCCCCGGGTTGGGGACCAGGAAGAAGCTCGCGCCGCTCTGGCGCACCTGCAGGTCCCAGCGCCCCACCTGCGACGGCAGCTCGGGGGAGGAGAGCGAGTTCTGCACCGCGACGTCCAGCGCGGTGGCGCGCGGCGAGGGGCCGTTCACCGAGGCCAGGGTGAGCGAGTCCAGGCGGATGAAGTTGCCGGCGGAGCCGAACGGATCGCTGCAGGCGGTGAGGCCGGCGGCGAGGGGGAGCAGGACGAGCGCCGCGATCGCGGGAAAGACTGCACGCACGGGTGATCTCCGTGGAACCATGGCAAAAAGTGAAGCGTCCGGGCAGGCCGAACGCGCGGTTAACCTTATCCGCCCCAACGCGGTTGCGTCAAGCGGCGGCAGGGCTTTTCAGGGTTGACACGCCCGCCGCGGGGCCGGTACGTTGCTGCCGGCCGCAACCGCCCCCCAACGCCCTTCGGGAGAGCAGGCATGTCGGAGCTCGACGACGCCCTGGACCGCATCCGCGGCCACGACGGGGTGGAGCACGTGCTGGTGCTGGGCCGCGACGGGCTGCTGATCCAGCACGCCGGCACCGGCGCGCTCGACCCCGAGACCGTCGCGGCGATGGTCCCCGGCGTGGTGCAGTCGGCCTCGGCGCTGGGCGGCGCGGCGGGCACCGGCGGCGCGGGCACCGTGGTGGCGCGGCTGGAGCGCGGCGTGGCCGTGCTGCAGGCGCTCTCCGACGACGTGCTGCTGGCCGTGCTGGTGGCCCCCGGCGCGGGGTTCGCCCCGCTGCTGCACGATCTGGCCGAGAGCCGCGCCGCGCTCGCCGCGCTGGTGTGACCCCTCCCCGATGACCGACGCCCTCGCGTCCGACGCCGGGCCGCGCCGCGTGCTGGTGGCCGACGACGAGCCGCACATCGGCTACATCATCCGCCTCAAGCTGGAGCAGGGCCCCTACCAGGTGGCGCTGGTCTCCGACGGCACCGAGGCGCTGGAGCACCTGCGCGGCGACGAGCCCATCGACGTGGTGCTGCTGGACATCATGATGCCCGGCGCCACCGGCCTGGAGGTGCTGGCCGAGGCGCGCGCGCTCCCGCACCGCCGCGACACGCCCATCATCATCCTGACCGCCAAGGGGCAGGACGCCGACCGGAGGCAGGCGCTGGAGCTGGGCGCCACCGACTTCTTCACCAAGCCGTTCAGCCCCAAGAAGCTGCTGGCCCGCGTCGACGAGCTGTTCGGCGCACCCGCCGGCGGCGACGCACCGCCCCTCCGCTGACGATCTCCGTTTGAGCACTGGCATTACACCGCCCACCCCCGCCCTGGTTCCCCACCTCTGGACGGTGATCCTGGCGGGGGGGGTCGGATCGCGCTTCTGGCCGGTGAGCACCCCCGCGCGCCCCAAGCAGCTCCTCCCGCTCGCGTCGGAGCGGCCGCTGATCCGCGACACGGTCGACCGCATCGTACCGCTGGTGCCGCCAGAGCGGCTGCGCATCCTCACCGGGCCGCACCTGGCAGGGCCGATCCTGGACGCGCTCCCCGAGCTCGGCCCGGGCAACCTGCTGCTGGAGCCCGCGGCGCGCGGCACGGCCCCCGTGCTCGCCTGGGCCGCGGCCGAGATCGAGCGCCGCGACCCCGACGCGGTGATGGTGTCGCTGCACTCCGACCACGTGATCCACCCGCCCGAGGCCTTCCGCGCCCTGATCGCCCGCGCGGCGGAGCTGGCCGAGGGGCACCGCCGCCTCTTCACCATCGGCGTCGTGCCCACGCGCGCGGAGACGGGGTACGGCTACATCCGCGTGGGCGACGCGCTCCACCCGCTGGAGGGCGAGGCGTCGGGCGAGGGTGGCGGCTTCGAAGTGGCGGAGTTCGTGGAGAAGCCGGACCGCGCGACGGCGGAGGGGTACCTGGCCTCGGGCGCGCACCTGTGGAACACGGGGCTCTTCGTCTGGCGCGCTTCGGACCTGCTGGACGAGATGGAGCGCGTCTCCCCCGAGCTGGCCGAGCTGGTGCCGATCGCCCGCGAGGGCGGCACGGAGGAGTTCTTCGCGCGCGCGCCGACCATCGCCATCGACCACGCGGTGCTGGAGCGGTCGCGGCGGGTGGGCGTGGTGCGCGCCACCTTCTCCTGGGACGACGTGGGCGCCTGGGACGCGCTGGCGCGCACCCGCGGCACCCCCGAGGGCGAGAACTGCGTGGTCGGCGACGCCTTCGCGATCGACACGACGGCGACCACGATCTACGCCGAGGACGGCCCGGTGGTTGCGTTCGGCGTCGAGGGCCTGGTGATCGTGCGCACGAACGGCATCACCTTCGTCGCACATCGCGACCGCCTGCCGGAGCTCAAGGCGCTGCTCTCCCAACTGCCGGCGCGGCTGCGGAATCTGTAAGTGCCAAGTGCTAAGTGCTAAAGTGCTAACCTGCCAAGTGCGAGTGGTTCGGCCGAGGCTTCAGCGGGAAACAGGCAAAAACCGCGGCCCCAAAATGGTGTCATCCTGAGGCCCGGCCGCCGTTTGCCTCGCTCGCACGAAGGCCGGCAGGGCCGTAGGATCTAACCGCGGCTGCCACGAGGCCGGGGCGCGGCAGCGGAGGAGGTGCTACGGCAGCGGCAGTAGGAACGACGGACTCAGGTGACGATGAGACGCGTGACCCGGCCTTCGTGCCGCTACCGCGCCCGCGCCTCCCGGCTTCCGCGGCTAGATTCCTCGGCCCTGCGGGATGCTTTCAATGGGTGAGTCAGGTGTGGCCGGGCCTCGGAATGACACGGTGCGTTCCTAACTCGCCTCAGCACCAGCACTTGGCACTCGGCACTCGGACCTGTAGCTTTGCCCGATCAATCCCTCTCCCTCGTCCTCTTCGACGACGCCGTCGCGGCGCGGTGGGAGCCGTTCGCGCTCACGCGGCCGGGCGGCGAGCTGCTCTTTGGCACGCTGAAGCTGCGCGCGCGCGCCGAGTGGGTGTTCGGGGCGCGCTGCATGGCCCATCTCGCGGCCGACCACCTCCAGGGGTTCGAGGAGGGCGACGCGCCACCCGTCCTCCGCTACGCGGACGCGCCGGGGGAGGGCGAGCGCCTCTTCCTTTCGTCGCGCGCGGTGCCGGCGTGGGGGAGCGGCGAGCTCTGGCGCGAGCGCCGCGGAGGGGCCGGTCCGGTACTGATCGGCAGCGAGGTCGTCGGGTGGTACGCGCCGGAGGGGACGCCCGCGCCGGACGCCGACTTCTTCGCATCGCCGGTGGGGCTGCTGGACCGCACCGGCGCCGCCGTCCTCCCCGGGAAGGTCGTCGGTCCCGTCTGGGAGCTGATGTCGCTCACCCCCAGCCAGGTCGCCGAAGACGTCGCCGCCCTCTTCCCCGGCGCGGCCACCGAGCTCCCGGCGGGCGCCTACGCCTTCGGCGAGCACCCCGTCGTGGTCGGCGCGGGGGCGACGGTGGAGCCGGGGGTCGTCTTCGACACCACGGCGGGGCCGGTGTGGCTGGACGAGGGGTCGCGCGTGCGCGCCTTCAGCCGCGTGGCCGGGCCCGTGTACCTCGGCCGCGGGTCCACGATCCTGGGCGGGACGGTCGAGCAGTCCAGCATCGGCCCGGTGTGCAAGATCCGCGGGGAGTTCGCCGAGAGCGTGGCGCTGGGCTGGGTGAACAAGGCGCACGACGGCCACCTCGGCCACGCCTACCTGGGCGCATGGGTGAACCTCGGCGCCGAGACCACCAACAGCGACCTGAAGAACAACTACTCCTCCGTCCGCCTGTGGATGCCCGACGGCGAGGCCGACACGGGGCAGATGAAGATCGGCTGCTTCCTGGGCGACCACGTGAAGACGGGGATCGGCCTGCTGCTGAACACCGGCACCGTCGTCGGCGCGGGGAGCAACCTCTACGGCGCTGAGATGCCGCCCAAGTACGTTCCCCCCTTCAGCTGGGGAACCGGAGCGGAGCTTGAGGCGTACCGGGTGGACCGCTTCCTCCAGGTCGCCGAGCGCGCCATGGACCGCCGCGGCGTCGCCCTCTCCGACGGGGCGCGCCGGCAGCTCGAGGCCGCCTGGCGGCGCGCCCGCGGCGACGGCGCGGCATAGACGTTCCTTCCGCCGGCCGGCGGATCCTCTCAGGCAGTCCTCCGAAAGCGCAGCAGGTGCGGGTCACGATCCTGGGCAGCGGCAGCCGCGGCAATGCCATCCTGGTGGAGGCGGAAGGCGTGCGCCTGCTGGTGGACGCCGGCTTCAGCGGCCGCGACCTGGAGCGCCGGCTGGCGGAGGCCGGTGTCGACCCGTCGTCCCTCACCGCGCTGCTGATCACGCACGACCACGGCGACCACACGCGGGGGATGGGCGTGGCGGCGCGGCGCTGGAAAATCCCCCTGCACCTGACCGAGCTCACCCGCAACGTCTGCCGTGGACTGCTCGACGGCACCGAGGACGTGCGCGCCTACACCAGCGCGAACGAGGTGCAGGTCGGCGGGCTCACGGTGACGCCGTTCCTGACCGTGCACGACGCCGTCGACCCCGTGGCGGTGACGGTCACCGAGACGGCGACGGGGGAGAAGCTGGGGATCGCCACCGACCTGGGGCGGGCGACCGCGTCGGTGCGGCACGCGCTACGGGCCTGCCACGTGCTGGTGCTGGAGAGCAACCACGACGAGATCATGCTGCGCGAGTGCCACTATCCGTGGTCGGTGAAGTCGCGCATCGGCGGCAGCCACGGGCACCTCTCCAACCGCGCGGCGGCCGAGCTGGTGGGCGAGCTGCACCACGCCGGGCTCTGCGCGGTGGTGCTGGCCCACCTCAGCGAGGCGGCCAACCACCCCGAGCTGGCGCACCAGGTGGTGGGCACGGC
>DASYJZ010000039.1:0-2495 GCA_035995965.1 Longimicrobium sp.
CCCGTCCACCACCTCGGCCCCCGCCGGCACCGCGACCGAGCCCGACGGCCCCGCGGCGACGATGCGGTTGCCGTCGATCACCACCGTCATCCCGGGGCGGCGGACGCGGGCCTGGGCGTCGAACACCGCCACGTCGCGGAAGACGAGCGGGTGCCCCGGGCGGCGGGCGAGGGTGCGGGCCATCTCGGCGTAGCGCCGCTCGTCGGCCGCGTCCTGCGCGGCGGTGAGCCGCGGGAGCACCGCCTCCCATCCCGCCTCCACGGTGCCGCCCCACCCGCCGCCCGCCGCGAAGAAGCGCCGCTCCGGGGTGAGCCAGATCGCGAACGGCTCGAAGCCGAAGCCGTTGATGCGGTACTCGGTGACCGTACGGCTGCGGCCGCCGGCGCTCACCTGCAGGTCGGCTACGCGCTCGATGGTGACGCGCCCGCCCGGGAGCAGCGCGAGCGAGTTGTCCGGCGAGGCGAGCAGCGCCCGCGCGACCACGCCGGGGTCGGACGCGTCGTTCATCGCCGCGAAGAAGGCGGGGCCGCTCACGGTGGTGTCGCCGTGCTCCGCCGCGCTCCGCCAGGTCGCCCGCCCACTGGCGAGCTCGAAGCGCTCGTCCACCGGGTTCTTGTAGTAGTCGACGCCGGTGGTGCGCAGCATCGCCGGGAGCCCGTCGGCACCGAGACGGATGTGCGTCTCCAGCTCGGCCCCGCGGCCGCGGTCGTTCACCCGCGAGGTGAAGCGCAGCTCCCCGTCGGGCATCGTCCACGCCCGCACCTCGCCCGCGTGGCGCTCGCCGAAGACGACGGACCAACGCGTGGTGTCCGGCGGCGCGGTCGTCTGCGCCCCGAGGACGCCGGCGGCGGCGGGAACGGCGCACAGCGCCAGGAGGATCGCGGGGCGGTTCATGGGGAGGAGCCGTTGAAGGGGGCGGTGGGGCGGGAGGTATGAGCCACGTAGGATCTAGCGAGCGTGCGTCGAAACGCGCAAGGTGGGACGTCCTTGGGTTCGCGTGCGCGAAACCCGGACTGGGAGCATGGCCTATTCCTGCGACTCCAGCCTTCGCAGCATCGGCTGCATCAGCTTGAACACCTCGTCGGCATGCGCGCCGAGGCCGTGGCCGGACGGGATGGTGCGCGAGGTGGCGTTCGGTGTCCCGATGCGCGCGCAGGCGGACCGCCGGTCCCGGTCGCCGCCGACGCAGAGGATCGGCAGCGCGCCGAGCTCGCGGACGACCGGGAGCGTGGGGTACTCGCGGATGCGTCCCCCGATCTCGCGCGGCCTTAACTTGAACTCCGCGTCGGCGGAGAACCCAAGCAGCACCAGGCCGGCGACGCTCGCCCGGTCGGCGCTGTCCAGCCGCGCGGTGACCAGCGGGAGCACGTCGGCGCCGAACGAGTAGCCCACCAGCAGCACGCGCCGGCGATCCCACTTCCGCTGGTAGGTGCGCATCACCACCGAGAGGTCGTCGGCCGCGACCGCGGGGTCGCGCGGGGTCATGTAGTAGCGCAGGCTGTTCCAGCCCACCACCGGGTACCCTGCGGCCGAGAGCCGCGCCGCCAGCTCCTGGTCGAGGCGCGCCCATCCCCCGTCCGCGCTGAGCAGCACCACCAGCACGTCGCCCGAGGAACCGCGCCGCGCGGGGACCTCCACCAGCGGGAGGGTGCCGACGTGCGCGCTCCGCTGGAGGTAGCCGAACATCCGCGCCATGCGGAACGCCCCGTACGCCGCGGCGGCGGTGAGCACGGCCAGCAGCGCGAGCGCCGCCATCCGCCGGGACGGGCGGCGGCGAGCGCGCGCTGAGGCAGGAGTGTCGGACAAGACGCCACCCTCTCTGAATGAAGGCATTCCAGAGAAGGGTCTCACGCGGGGTCAATCCGTTACGCCACCATCGGCTCCTCCCGGGGCTGGGAGGCGACCTCGGCGGCGCGGCTGCGGCGGCGTCCGTAGAAGAGGTAGACCACCAGGCCCATCGCCAGCCAGACGAAGAGCCGCACCCACGTCTCCACCGGGAGCGCCGCCATCTGCGCCACGCAGACGAACACGCCGATCGCCGGCACCCACGGCATCCCCGGGGTGCGGAAGGGCCGCTCCAGCTTCGGCCGCGTGCGCCGCAGGATGATCACCCCGATGCTCACCAGCACGAACGCCAGCAGCGTCCCGATGCTCACCAGCTGGCTCAGCACGCTGATCGGCAGCAGCCCCGCCGCGATGGAGACGGCGATGCCGGTGAGCGCCGTGCTCACGTGCGGCGTGCGCCAGCGCCGGTGCACGCGCCCGAAGGCGGCGGGGAGGAGCCCGTCGCGGCTCATGGAGTAGAAGATCCGCGTCTGCCCCAGCAGCGTCACCAGCATGGTGCTGAACAGGCCGAAGAGCGCGCTGATCTTGATCACCGGACTGAGCCAGGTGAGTCCCGTCGCGTCGATGCCGACGGCGAGCGGATCGGCGACGTTCAGTTTGTGGTAGCTGACGATGCCGAGCAGAACGATCGCCACCGCGATGTAGATCAC
>DASYJZ010000040.1:0-5591 GCA_035995965.1 Longimicrobium sp.
TCATCGGGTTCGATGCGTCGGCTCGCCTGCTCGTTGTGGCGTTCACTTGGCGCGGGAGCGACATCGTGCGCTTGATCTCCGCGCGTACGGCGACTCGCACCGAGGCCGAGACCTACACGGAGGAACAGGGGTGAAGGACGAATATGATTTCCGCGGCGGAAAGCGCGGCGCTCTTGATCCGCTTCCCGCTGGAAAATCGCGAATCACGATTCGCCTGGACGACGATGTGCTCGACTGGTTCCGGGACAAGGTCGAGCGTGCCGGGGGTGGGAACTACCAGACGCTGATGAACGCGGCGCTCAGGGAGCACATCGCCCGTGAACATGAGCCGCTCGAGGACACGCTGCGGCGGGTGCTTCGGGAAGAGCTCGGCAGGAGTGAAGCCGACGAGCTAGCGCAGCAACCAACCGTACGCGCGAAGAGCCGCGTCGGTGAAATCGCGGCTGAGCGGGCATCGAACCCTCGGCGGCGGTAATCTCTACTGAAAGGTGCAACTATAGTCCCTCCCGGGGAGCTTCAACTGCTCTGACGCCGGTCAGGGGTGATCCGGGTTGGACAGCCGCGTCGCCCCCAAAACGATCGGCCGCTCTGCGAGGAATTTTCACCACCCCTTCTTGCGCACCTCGCGCCATCCCGTCAATCTCACCGCATCGCCGCTGTCAGCGCGGAGGCACGCTCGGTGCGTGACGCCGGCAAACCACTTGGGCGACCACAACGGAGAGACCCGACCGATGCAGACGCTGCCTCCCCCGCTGGCCCGCGACGAAGACGTGGACGAAGACCTCGAGGACGGCTGGCCCGCCGGCGACGAAGACGAGGACGACGATCTCGACGACCTCTTCGACGACGATGAGGACGAGGACGATGACGACGACTTCGACGACGAGGACGATGAGGACCTCGACGACGAGGCGGACGATCTCGACGACCTGTAGCGGGTCGCAAGCCGGTGTCGGCGCCGGCTGAGTCGCACGTCCGAGCATGAGGATCGAGCCGGCCGCGTTCTGCGTGGCCGGCTGTCCTTGTTGACCACTTTGTGCGGATCGGATAACATTGCGGGATCCGCCGACTCTTCCGTCGGCACCTCTCCGCCGGCGGCGCACGGCCGCACGTTCCATGAAGGATGAGTATGATTTGAGCGGTGCGGTGCGTGGCGCAGTGCGCCCGATGGCGCCGGGCTACACGCGGATCACCATGCGGATGGACGACGAGGTGCTCGAGTGGTTCCGCGGCAAAGTGCGCCGCGCCGGAAATGGCAACTATCAGTGGCTGATGAACGACGTGTTGCGAGAGCACATCCAGCAGCGGGAAAGCATGGAGGGGATGCTCCGTCGCGTGATTCGTGAGGAGCTTGGGCGGTCAGCTTCGATGGGTCGAGGCCAAACGTGGTCGGCACGCGTGAGGAAGTTCGGTGTGCTTCGGAGGCTTGGGTCCGAGCGCCGACTATAGATCCTTCGACCTGCGGACTTTAGCGCAGCCTGAGGCTATGCGTGGTCGGCCTCAGGATGACGTCTGTCTTTCTCGTTCCGGTTGTTTGTTTCGTGCGAAAAAACAGCGAAGGGCTCCCCTTGTGGAGGGCCCTTCGCTGTTCGTCGCCTGCTGCAGGGATCAGCCGGGGAAGGGCGTCCCCGACTGCGGCTGCTGGTCCTGCGACGGCTGCCGGACGCGCGGGGGGCGGCCGAAGTTGTACTGGAAGGTCAGGTGCAGCGCCCGCGCGTTGAAGGACCGCTCCGTGAGCTGGATCACGTTGTCGTCACCCGCCCGCACCTTGAAGAGGGTGCCGTTGAAGGGGTCCGACACGCGCAGCGTGAGGCTCGCCTTCTCGCCGTACACCTTCTGCCGCACAGAGAAGTTGGCCACCCCCATCGCCTCGAACCGCCCCCGCTCGATCGGGGTGGCCGCGCGGTAGAAGTACGAGCCCGACACCGCGGTGCGTGGCGTGAGGTTGAACGTGCCGTTCACCCGCGCCGACCAGCTCACCGCGTTGGACGAGAGGCTCGACTCTCCGCCCCCGCCCTCCGTCACCAGCTTGAAGACGTTGAACCCGGCGAAGCCGCTGAACGTCTGCCCGAAGCGCGCGTTGCCGTTCACGTCGGCGCCCCACGAGGTGCCGTGGTCGAGGTTGGCGAAGGTGATCGAGGTCACCTCGTGCCCCGCGACGGAGTCCGCCGTGTTGATGATGAAGCGGATGACGTTGCTGGTGCGCCGGTAGAACGGCGACACCTGCAGCGACCCGATCCGCGCGGAGTGCTGCCACCCCAGCTCGATCGCGTCGGTGTACTCCGGGTCGAGCTTCGGGTTGCCGAGGAAGACGTTCTGCAGGTCGAAGAACACCGGGAAGGGGTTCAGCTCCTGCGTCCCCGGACGGCGGATGCGGCGCGAGTAGCTCAGCTTCACCTGGTCCTTCGCGCCCACCTGGAGGCTGGCCAGCCCGCTGGGGAACAGGCTCCAGTAGCGGTGCGGGAAGTGCTCGCCCGTGCTGGCCAGCGCGAAGTCGCGCGTGGCATACTCGGCCCGCAGCCCGCCCTGCAGCTCGAAGCGGCCCACGCCGCGGCTCAGCACGCCGTAGACGGCGTTCACCCGCTCGTCCAGCTGCAGCGCGTTGCTCTGGTCGCTCGCCACCCAGGCTCCGGTGCCGAGCGGGTCCACCCGCACGCCGTAGTCGCGGTCCAGCCAGCGCGCGTACCCCTTGTACCCCGTCTCCAGCTTGCCGCGCGGGCCCATCGGCCGGGTGTAGTCGGTCTGCGCGGTGAGCTGCCAGGTGACCGCGGCGGTGCGGTCGATCTCCGCGTCGGCACGCGCGCCCCCGCCCAGGGGCTGCCGCCAGAGGCCGGTCACGTCCAGGTCGCGCACGCGGTTCACGCGCACCTCGCCCGAGAGCTCGTGGCGCTGCGGCACCAGCGTGCGCTTGAAGCCGAGCGTGTAGTCCACCATCCGCCCGTCCGCGTTGGAGTCGCGCACGCGCTGGTACGCGGCCAGCAGGGCCTGGGTGGCGCTCAGCTCGCTGTAGTCGCTCAGCGACGCGTCGGTGGAGCCGCGCACGTTCAGCAGCAGCGCGGTGGAGAGCACGTTCTTGCTCCCCAGCCGGTAGTCCAGGCTGCCGTTGAAGTTGTGCCCGCTGTTTCCGTTCGTCCCCGTGATGGCCTGGTTGGTGAAGGAGAGCGGCGCCTGCAGCGCGCCCAGCCGCGTACGGTCGTTGATCCCCCGCACCGCGCGGTCGTCGCTGATGAAGCCGTAGCTGGCGAAGATCGTGGCCGAGCCCTGCTGCCACCCCAGGTTCCCCGAGGCACTGTAGCGGTCGGAGGTCGATGCCCCCAGCGTGAGCCCGCCGCTCAGCCCCAGGTCCACGTTCTGCTTGAGCACGATGTTGATGATCCCCGCCATTCCCTCCGGGTCCTGCCGCGCGGACGGGTTGGGGATCACCTCCACGCGGTCCAGCGTGTTGGCCGGGAGCTGCTTGAGGTAGCCGGCGAGTTGCGCGCCGCGCATCGGCGAGGGGCGGCCGTTGATCTGCACCACCACGTTCTCATTGCCGCGCAGGCTCAGGCGCCCGTCGGGGTCCACCTGCACCGAGGGCACCGCCTCCAGCACCTCGCTGGCGTTGGTGGCCGCGGGCGCGACGGTGCGCGCCTGGTAGGTGTTGCGGTCCGGCGCGATGGCGACCGCCTGCCGCTCACCGGTGGCGGTGATCCCGGCCAGCGTCACGGCGCTGCGCGCCAGGCGGATGGCGCCCACGTTGGCGCGCGGCGAAGCGGCGGCGAGGGCGAGCGTGGCGCTGGTATGCGCGCTGTACCCCATCATGCTCACCTTCAGGTAGTAGCTCCCGGGGCGCAGCCCCTGGATGCGGAAGCTGCCGTCCGGCCGGGCGATGGCCCCGGCGACGAGCGCCGAGTCCGCGCGGCTCCAGACGGCGACCGAGGCGGCGGCGACGGGCGCGCTGCTCTGGGCGTCCACCACGGTGCCGCGGATCTCTCCAGGGCCGGCGGCGGGCGGCTGCGGCGCGGACGCGGGCGGCCGTGCGGGGTTCTGCGCCGGGAGCGACCCTGCGGCTCCCAGCGAAAGGGCGATGGCAGCGGCGGCGAATATCTTCATGGCGGAAACGCAGGTGGCGGGGAACGCGGGGGATTCGGCGGGATGAAGGTTCGCGAGCGAATCCCCTCCCGCGCCCCTACGGCCATTCTGGCGGCGCGGTTTCAGGGGCGGACGATGGTGAGCCGCCGCCGCGTCCGGGTGAATCGCGCCTCGTGGAGAGCGCCTCGCGCAGACACGGAGACGCCGAGAGAGCCATCCGACTTCTCTGCGGCTCCGCGTTTCCGCGTGGGCCTGATCTTGTTGGTGTTGGAGGCGTCGTTCCCGGCGCTTACACTGTGGCATCCTTTCCGCCCCGTCCCTCGCCCCATCCCGAACCGGAGCCCCCGTGATGCACCGCAGGCGCTTCATCCTCGATATGGCCGGCGCGGCCGCGGCCGTTGCGCTCGCGTCGAGCGCGTCGTGGCTCGACCCCCGCCGCCGGCCCAACGTGGTGCTGATCATGGCCGACGACCTGGGCTACGGGGACGTGGGGTTCACCGGCCGCACGGACTACCACACGCCGGTGATCGACCAACTTGCGCGCGAGGGCGTGGAGCTCACGCAGATGTACACGGCCGCCCCCGTCTGCACGCCCACCCGCGTGGCGCTGCTGACCGGCCGCTACCCGGCGCGCACCCCGGTGGGGCTGTACGAGCCGCTCACCACCAGCCCCATCGGCCTGGAGCCCGACCCGCCGACGCTGGGGGCGCTGATGAAGGCGGCGGGGTATGAGACGGCCCTGGTGGGCAAGTGGCACCTGGGCACGCTGCCGCCCTACCACCCGCTGCGCCACGGCTTCGACGAGTTCTACGGCTTCCTGGGCCCCGCCGCGGATTACGCCAGCCACGTGGACACGGAGTCGCGCGAGGTCCTTTTCCAGGACGGCACGCGCACGGTGCGCACGCCGGGGTACCTCACCGACCTCTTCACCGAGCGCGCGGTCCGCATCGTGTCGCGGCGGCGCTCGCGGCCGCTCTTCCTCAACCTGCAGTACAACGCGCCGCACTGGCCCTGGCAGGGGCCCGGGGACCCGCCGTATCCCGACACGCTCCCGTGGGTGCGGGGCGGGTCGCCGGCGACCTATGGGCGGATGGTGGAGAGCATGGACACGGGCGTGGGCCGCGTGCTCGAGGCGCTGCGGCGCCAGGGGCTGGAGCGCGACACCCTGGTCTTCTTCACCAGCGACAATGGCGGCGAGCGCTTCTCGCACATGGGCCCGTTCAGCGAGGGGAAGATGTCGCTGCACGAGGGCGGGCTGCGCGTGGCGGCGGTGGCGCGCTGGCCGGGCGTCGTCCCCGCCGGCCGGCACACCGACCAGGTGGCGGTGACGATGGATCTGACCGCCACCTTCCTCGCGCTGGCGGGCGGGCGCGCTCCCGACGCCGCCCCGCTCGACGGCATCGACCTGATGCCTGTGCTCACGGGCGGCAGCGGCGCCGTCCGCCGCGAGCTGTACTGGCGCATCTTCCAGCGCCGCAAGGAGAAGGCGGTGCGCAGCGGCGACTGGAAATACCTGCAGA
>DASYJZ010000041.1:0-7354 GCA_035995965.1 Longimicrobium sp.
CCGGCGTGGGCGGAGACGCGGTAGAGCGGCGCGTCGCCGTCCTCGGAGCGGCGCAGCTGCACCCGGTAGGCGCGGTCGTAGAGCGAGCCGTGGCGCATGCAGCTGTCGGTCAGCTCGCGCTCCAGCTCGCCGGCGATCGGCTGCACCGCCTCGCCGGCGTCGGGGCGCAACGTGACCACCAGCGTCTGTTCGGGGAGGAGCTTGTGGTAGCGGTCCGGGATCGCGCGCTGGTTCTCGCGGTCGATCAGGTCGCCCAGCGCCAGCTTGATCTCGGGGACCGCCTCGCGCAGCAGCGTGTCGAGCAACGGCTCCGCGCCGGTGGACTCGGGGGTGGAGATCAGCTCGCTCATCGGCCGTTCGGGGTGCGGGACCGCGTCGCGGGCGGGACGGGCGGCGGGGTGGCGGACGGCGCGGCCGGCGGCGCCATGGCCTTCCCCGCCGAGTCGCCCGTGAGCACGGGGACACGCCCGGTGGTGTCCGGCGGCAGGCGCTGCGCCAGCGAGTCCACGTGGGTGCGGAGCGCGGCGATGTCGGCGCGCGCGTCGGCCGCGACCCCGCGCGCCTGCGAGCCGGTGAGCGCCGCATATCCGCCCAGCCCCAGCGCCAGCACGGCCAGCACCGCGGCCAGCGGGCCCAGCGGCGAGCGATTGGTGGTCACGTCGTCGTCCGTGTGGTTCAGGGTTCCGCGGCGCGCCAGCACCGTCTCCTCGTGCTCCGCACGCCGCGCCGCCGGCGTGGACGCGGCCGCGCCGGGGCTCGGCAGCGTGGCATCGGAGAGCGCCGCGCTCCCGTCGTCGGGGACGACGCGCACCACCACGGCGGTGTAGTTGTCGTCCGGCCCGCGCTCCTCGACCTTGCGGGTGATCGCCTCGCAGGCGGCGGACGACGAAGGGAGCGCCATCGCCTCGCCCAGCTCATCGAGCCGCATGGTCTTGGTCACGCCGTCGCTGTGCAGCAGGTAGCTCCAGCCGGGCTTGGCGGGGATCCAGGTGGTGTCGGCCTCGCCGCCGTGGCCCACGGCGCGCATCAGCCGGTTGGCGCCCGGCGAGTCGGGGACCTCGTCCAGCGGGATCTCGCCTGCCTCCCAGCGCGCGAACGCGGGAGTGTGGTCGCGCGTCTCCAGGCGCACCGTGCCGTCGGACGAGCGGCTGATCACGCGCACGTCGCCCACGCTGGCGACCAGCCATCCCACGTGCCCCGCGCGGTCCTGGGTGAGCGCCATCACGCTGAGCGCGCACCCCATCCCCTCGCGCTCGGGGTCGGCGCCGGCGGTGCGCGCCACCGCCTCGTCGGCCGCGCGGACGGCGTAGCGCGCGGCGTCCAGCGAGCGGATGGGGGCGGCGGCGGTCACCGCCTCCAGCGCCGTCTCCGCCGCCATGCGCCCGGCGCGCTGCCCGCCCATCCCGTCGGCGACGGCGACGAAGCCGAGCTGCGGGAAGCGGGTCACGGTGAAGGCGTCCTGGTTCTCGGGGCGCGGGCCCTGCCCGCTGGCGCCCGCCACGTCGAACACCAGCCCGTACGCCCGGATCGGCCCCGGCGATTCAACCGTCATCGCACCCGCACTCCTTCCGCTTCGGCGCGCTCCTCTTCGGGGGGCGCCAGTACGTGGGCCAGCCGCTCCTCGCCGGCGCGGCGGTGGCTGATCCCCGCGATCACTCCCACCGCGAAGGCGCTGGCCAGCAGCTTGGCGCCGCCGTGCGCCGCGAAGGCCGCGGCCACGCCGGTGAGCGGGATCACCCGCATGTCGCCCAGCGCGGCCAGCCAGAAGGGGGCGCCGATGAGCATCGCCAGCCCCGTCACCAGCGTGCGCTCGAAGGCGCCGCGCTCGCGCACCGCCGCGCTCAGCAGCTCCACCAGGAATACCGTGTACACCAGCACCAGCGCCACCCCGCCGGCCCATCCCCACTGCGCCGCGATCAGGGTGAAGAAGCCGTCGTCGGCCGCGTTGGGCGCCGTCTCGCCGTGGCCGCGCCCGGGTCCGTCGCCGAACCAGCTCCCCTCCAGCACGTTGGCGTCGAAGAGCTTGATCTGGTGCAGCTTGTCCGCCCACCGCTGCTGCTCCGGCGGCGACATCGCCGACAGGTCGCGGTACGGATGGTACGCGAGCTGGGCGCGGATCTGCGAGCGCTGGTCGCTGTTGAACACCAGCGCCACCAGCCCCACCCAGGCCAGCAGCATCAGCCCCGCCCACCATCCCCGCCGCGTGCCCACCAGCAGCATGGTGGCGAAGCTGGTGGCCAGCACGATGGAGAGCCCCAGCTCGTGGATCACCAGGAAGGGGAGGATGGGCAGCGCGCCGTAGACGAAGATCCCCCCCAGCCGCCGCGGCGACACCACCGCCCCGGGCCGCGCCAGGTTGTAGGCGTCGTCCGCCAGCACCGCGGCCCACACGGCGACGAGGATGGGCAGGATCAGCTCCCACGGCGTGGTGCCCATCACCTTGCCGCCCGAGGAGAACTTCCCCAGGGCGAAGAAGACGACCATGGTGGGGATGAAGATCCACCGCTTGCGGTCGCGGAACCAGCGCAGCAGCCAGCTCTGCCGGGTGACCAGGAAGTACGCGAGCAGCACCAGCAGCGGCGCCAGCATCACCGGGAAGTAGGTGAGCGACTTGGCGACGAAGCCGCGCGTCTCCTGCCCCACGGCCACCTTGAAGGGGTCCGGGAGCGGCGGCGGCGGGCCCTGGTAGACCACCTGCTGCCGCTCGGGGTCGTACACGCGGGCGATGGTGGACAGGCGCGAGCGCGTGGCCTTGGCCTGGTTGGCCACCGCGTGCGCGCCGCCGCGGGCCTGGTACGCCGGGTCGGTGAAGGCCTGGAACTGCGAGGGGCGCGACATGCAGAAGATGATGATCGGCAGCACCACGATCGGCCACGCGCCGCGGTAGCCGGCGCGGCGCATCGCGCAGATCACCACCCCCCAGGCGGCCAGCGCCAGCGCGTCGCGGATCAGCACCCCGCCGGCCCCGGGGCTGGTGCCGTGCACCGGCCACACGCCGATGATCACCGACGCGTGCGCCAGGACGTAGAAGACGACGGCGATCAGCAGCCCCCACCAGATCGGCCCGGGGAGCACGCGCCCCGAGCTCTCCGCGCCCGGGATGTTGTGCGTCTTGAGGCGGATGCGCACGCCTACGGGACCCTCCGCGGACGAGGTCCCCGCGTTGGAGCGGCGGAAGAGGTCGCGCAGCGCCATCACCGGCCTCCCCGGGGGGGCACGACGACGGAGTCCGCCGGGGCGCCGCGGCCGGAGTCCGCGGCGGCGGCGGCCCGCGCTCCTGCCTCGGCGGCGGCCTGCTGCGCCATCCAGCGCGTCATCATCGCGGCGACGGGGGCGGCGGAGCGGCCGCCCTGCCCGCCGTTCTGCAGGTAGACGACCACGCTGTAGCGCGGGCGCCCGTCCGGCGTGTACATCAGCCCCGCGAACCAGCCGTCGGGGACGTGGCCGCGGCGCACGTCCGCCGTCCCCGTCTTCCCCCCGATGCTCCACCCCGTCCCCTCGATGATGGGGAGGGCACGCACGCCGGTGCCCCTCTGCACCACCTCCAGCATGGCGCGCTGCAGGCGGACGGCGGTGCCGGGCTTCATCACCTGGCGCCCCTCGGGGACGTCGCGCAGCCGGTCGGCCTCCAGCGTCACCGGGAGCATCACCCCGCCGTTGCCGATGGCGCTGACGAAGCGGGAGATGGCGATGGGGGTCACGTCCACCGGCCCCTGCCCGATGGACATCTGCGCCCACTCGAAGGGATCCCAGCGCTTCTTCACCTTCACCCGCGAGACCGGCGGCGACATCCGCCGGATCCAGGCGGGGTTGCCAGAGTTCCAGAAGTCGTTGGGCGTGCGCGGCGCCGCGTCGGTGTACACGGCGAAGCCGAGGCGCTGCAGCCCGTCGATGAAGGCGTCCTGCCCGAGCTGCTCGCGCATCCGCAGCGACATCATGATCGCCTGCGTGTTGCAGGACACCACCAGCATCTCGCGCGGCACCTCGAGCGAGGCGTATTCGTGGCTCTCGAAGTTGTGGATGACGGGCGCGCGGTCGCTGACCTTGATCTCCGACGGGCAGGGCATCTGCTCGTCGGGGAGCCCCGCGTCCCACCAGAGGGCGGAAAGGGCGAGCTTGAAGACGGAGCCGGGGAGGGCGTAGCGCTTGATCCCGAACGGCGGCTGCGAGGCCGTGCCGGTCGCGGCGTAGGCGATCAGCGCGCCGTTGCGCACGTCCTGCACGATCACCGTCCCCGGGAGCCGCGTCGCCTCGAGCAGGCGGTGCGCCTCCAGGGTGGCGGGGGCGCAGAGGGTGAGCTGCTTGTCGCGGCCGGCCGGGTGGAGCTCGCCCAGCTCGGCGAAGTCGAGCGGCCGCCGCAGCTCCTTCGCGAACAGCCGCTCCACCGTGTAGTCGCGCACCTCGGCGCTGTCGCCGCCCCCGACGAGGTTGGCGCCGGCCTCGCCCATGGGGTAGATGCGGCTCACCTCGCCCTGGCGCACGGCGTAGCGGGCCAGCGCGTGCGCGTCGGTGCCGCCGCAGTCCAGGATCCAGCCGCGCACCTCGGCGCGGTTCAGCTCCGCCAGCCGCGGGTCGCCGAAGCGGGCGTACTTCATCCGCCCCGCCTCGATCTCGTCGCGGCTCCAGAGCAGGCGCGCGTGGCCGATGCCGTAGACCAGCGCCAGCAGCACCATCCCGAGCGAGATGCGCTGCGCCCACTGTTCGCGCCGCTCGCGGGTGGCGGCCACCAGCCAGCGCGCGACGGCCAGCACCGCGCCCACGCCGATCAGGACGTAGACGCCGCGCAGGACGAGGTTGAGGAGGGTGTCGGCGACCACGTCAGTCCACGCGCGCCAGGCGCAGCACCGTGTTCCCCATGCGCACCGTGTCACCGGGCGCCACCTCGCGCTCCTGGTGCGGGGTGAGCGGCTGGTCGTTGACGAAGGTGCGGTTCTTCGAGTCCAGGTCGGCCACGTACAGCCGCCCGTTGGCCACACGGAAGCGCGCGTGGCGGCCGCTCATGTAGCGGTCGCCCAGCGCGAACACCCCCGCCTCCGGCTTGCGCCCGAAGACGGTCTCACCGTCCACGCGCACGGGGTCGCGCCAGCTCTCGGAGCTCACCACCTCCAGCAGCGCGCCGCGGCCGCCGGGCTGCGCCTGTCCCGGCGCGGCGAAGGGCGCCTGCGGCGCGAAGGGGGCGGCGGGGGGCGCCTGCGCGCGCGGCGGCTCGGCCACCAGCGCCCGCTCGCCCGCGCCGCGCGGGAAGAGCTGGTCGGCCGGCGGCTGCGCCTCTTCGACCAGGCCGAGCGGCTTGACGAAGGCGAACTCCTTCTTGGTGTCGAGCAGGATGATCTCCACGCGGATGCCGGCGCGGGCGATGCCGTTGTCCTGCGCCCACTGCGCGGCAAAGCGGCGCAGGTGCTCGCCCTCGTCGCGGGCGAACATCCCGGCGCTCATCCCCTCGGGCACCAGGTCGGTGGACACGTAGACGCGCAGATCCGGCGCGATGCGCCGGTCGGCGTAGCGCCTGAGGGCCTCGCGCACCCCATCCTCCAGCTGCTGCCGGAGCGTGGGGCGGAGGAGCTTGCGGAGCGAGTTGAACATGGCCGTCCCGTTGAGCGTTCAGCGCGCGGGAGTCCGCAAGATGAGGACCGGGGCGGAGGGGAGCAAGTTGGGCTCTCGAGTAATCCTAGCCACCCATACGTGAAACTACGGTTCGGGATTCGCTATAGTACAGTCGCACAAATCGCTTCCCGTCCGAAACGATTCTCATCCATCCGGAAGAAAACGAAACGCATGGAAATCACTCGACGCCAGATTGAGCAAGCTTATACCGTCGCAAGCCAAGTGTTCGATGGAAGGCTTGCTGTGGAAGCGGGTGCGAGGCTGCTTCATGGGAGGGATGGGTTGAACATCAACTCGGCACGCGACTTCATCAACGATTATCGTAAGATGCTGCACGGCAAAGTCTTCCATCGAGCGATGAGCGCCATCGCGATCGACTACTTCTTGACAAGAATGGCTGAGGAACGCGGAGTGCGTTCGGTGATATTCGCAATCGATGCCGTGCAGAAACACATCACCTATTATGAAGGCCTCCGGAAGGTCACTCTCCACAGCTTGCGCTCGGTTCTCGAACAGCACTGTGCGAGAATCGCAGCTCCGCCATCTCTTAGTGAGCAAGAAGCTGCTTTTGAGCTATCCTTGGGCGAGGCCTACGCAGACTCGCAGTCCCAACGGCGTGAACGACTCGCCGGTGCTACGAAAATGCCTCTTAAGCTCAAGGTGATTACGGAAGTCTACCTCCGTAACGCTGATGTGGTTGCTGAGGTGTTGCACCGGGCCACCGGTGCATGCGAACGGTGCCGCCAACCGGCACCGTTTATCCGAAAGAGAGACGGTACGCCATACCTCGAGGTTCACCACATACAAACACTTGCAGAAGGGGGCGAAGACACTGTTGAAAATGCGATCGCCCTCTGTCCAAACTGCCATAGAGAACTTCACTATGGAAGCGTCTGATCGGCCTCACCCATCCGCTGTGCGATGTGGTAGCTGCGATCGTGGGGCGCAGGGGTTCGTCTCAGCATTTGAGATCCTTTTGAAATCAAACCGGAGGAAAACCATGGGATTTGCCAAGATTCACGGACGGCTTACGTCAAGAATCAACCGTCCCGTGCGATACGGCGCACCAAAGGATGTCCAGCGTGACGGGGGCCGCGCCAGCCGTGGAATCATTGTCGACGAGGTATGGGCTGATCCCGCGGTAAATGACCTTCCAGCCCGCCGGAGTAATGGCCCTGAGGATTGGGGCGACTATTCTTTCTGTGCTCAGCGGATCAAGTGGAACGACAACTCGTATTCGATTCGTCTGGCGTATTTCCGACGCCGAGCTGGAGAAGACCATTGGGAGTTCGCATCGCAAATGACTGTCAGCAGCCATTGGTCTACGATCAAGACTCTTCTCGAGGTTACGCTCAACAAATCCAATTGGTTTGCTGACGAACCGGAGCCCTCCTAACGCGGTCGTCGGTGGCTGAGGTCGCCGTTGGCCGCCTCGTTGTTTTCCCGCTGCCTCTCTTGCGACCACGCAACCGCAGCGCGTGATGCATCTCGCAAGTCGTCGCCAAACTCGAGGATCGCGTCGGCGGTCCTGACATCCATCGGCAGCTTGTCGTCCGGGTCTTTGCGGGCCAGCTCGAGCGCGGCGTAGGCGACCGCCTCGAAAGCGCCGAAGCGGAACTCCAGCATCTCCAGCAGCCGCGTTGGTGCTAAGTAGGCTCCTTCGTCACGACGCGTCCTCATGGCCCCCCTCCCGAGTGCAGGTGAACAGTTCCGGCTTGGAAACTAATACTTTAGTCTCTGGTACGATAGT
>DASYJZ010000042.1:0-1750 GCA_035995965.1 Longimicrobium sp.
GATCGCGCGGACGTTGGTGCGGTCGGGGAGGTGGAGGACGAGCGCGTCCGGCGAGACGGGGCGGGCGTAGTCGGCGGCGCGGCCGGTGGGGTCGATCTGCACCGTGCGGCCGGGCGCCGCCAGCGAGGCGAGGAAGCGTCCGTACTCCAGCCACTCCGCCATGGGATCGCTGTCCTCGCGCGCCACGGCGGGGGTCAGCTCCTGCTCGTAGTAGGCGAGGGCGCGCCGGTAGCCGGGCGTGTCGACCGCCTTCAGCTCCACCAGCTGCTTGCGGTAGAAGTCGCGCGGATCGCGGGCGCCGGCCGCCTCGAGGGCGGCGGCGAAGCGCTCGTCGGCGCGGGCTCGGAGGTCTTCGTCTGCCATTGCGAGGATTGTACGGCCGCGCCCGCCGGCCGCGCCAGCGCGCCTCGTCGGGATCAGCCTAACGCCAGGCGGCCCATCCGGTCGGCGAGACGGTAGACGAGCTTCAGGCCGGACCAGGTGGCGTCGATGGCGCAGACCTTTACGTCCACCATCCCCCGCTCCAGCGCGATCCGGCGTACCACGTCCTCGGTGAGGTCCGTCGGCACCTTCGACGCCTTCTTGGGCCACGCGATCCACAGCATCCCCGCCGCGGTCAGCGATGCCGCCAGCGCGTCGAAGCGCGCCCGCAGCGCATCCGCCGAATCGGTGAAGAAGAGGATGAGGTCCAGCGGCGATGTGTCGTCATCATCGGGGGCGACGATGTCGACGGGCTCCGGCAGCTCGCCGAGCGTGTCGCCGAATTCCTCGGGCGCGCCGATGAGCCGGATGCGGTGGCCGGGCTTGATCCCCAGCTTCTTCGGCAGGGGCGTGCCGCTGTAGCCGGCCGGGTCGGGCAAGGCCATGGCGATGAAGGGCGGCGGGTGAATGCGAGACGGAGGTCGGGACGAAGGTGCGCACGCGCCGCGGCGGGGGCAACGCCGCGGTCGATGGCGTGCGGCATGCGTTTGCTTCCGCGCCGGGACTGGATCTTGTATCGTGCTTTCCCCCGCTCCGATCACCCACCCGAGAGAGGAAGCGCCATGCCCAGCGCGTACACCCGTCCCCGCTCGCCCGCGCTGGCGGCGGCACAGGGCACCTTCGAGCTCTCGTGGGAGCTGTTCGGCGAGACCTGCCGGGCGCTGGCGGTGCGCGTGGCGCACGAGTACCGGCCGGACCTGGTGGTGGGCATCGCCACGGCCGGGGTGATCCCCGCGGCCACGGTCGCGGCCATCCTGCAGGCCGACTTCGAGGCGATGCGGATCTCGCGCCGCGACGGGCGGACGCAGTTCGCGGAGCCGCGGGTGCTCTCCGCCACGCCGGTGCGCTGCCGGGGCAAGCGCGTGCTGATCGTCGACGAGATCACCACCAGCGGCGACACGCTGCGCCTGGCCCTCGCCGCCGTGCGCGAGGTGGGGCCGGCGGACGTGCGGACGGCCACCAGCTTCGTGCGGCCGGGCGGCTACCGCCCCAACTACTTCGCCATGGAGTCAGACCAGCTCATCGTCTACCCCTGGGACCGCCAGGTGGTGACCGATGGCGAGCTCGTCACCGGCCCGCTCTACGACCGCAAGGCGGGCGCGCGGGCCTGAGCGGCGGCGCAACCCGCGGAACGAGGGGAGCCGGCGCGGCCGCCGGCTCCCCTTTCTTCGCGAGGTGATTCCTCACGCGCAGCACTCCGGGTGTCTTCTCGTGGGCCCGGCCGCTGCGCGCCAGCCGCCGGGCCCGACGGCGCGGCGCGGCCGCCGTG
>DASYJZ010000043.1:0-6643 GCA_035995965.1 Longimicrobium sp.
AGAGGTTGAATTCCCCGGCGCCTGCGCGACCTCCAACCGGCGGCGCTGGGGCGGTCTTCGCACGGCCGCTCGCAGGCTGCGCCGCCGCCGAGGCCACCCACCCTCGCCCGGTACGGGAGAGGGTTTGCGCTCTCAGGCGCAAGGGAGAGGGCGCCACGGCCGCGGACGCCACAAACTCCGGACCCGGGAGAAAACCGCTCTAGTCAGCCGGGCCTCTTCTTTGAACCCACGCGGCGGCCGGGACGATTGCTCCCGGTCGCATCTCTTTATCCCTTAGCGGGTTATGTCCTGTCAATCCAGGTTTGTCAATAAAGTCTTTGACAAACCCTGGGTGCACGTGCTATGCTTCCTTCGACCGGGTAACCCGAAGGAGGCAGGGGATGGGGGAAGAGCAGCAGGAGCCGAGCGGGCCGGACCTGGCGCAAGGCGTCGCGCTGGAGGAGCTCGGAGAGGGACGGATCGCCCAGGGCCACGTCGCCGGAGACGGCGTCGTGGTCGTGCGGGTGGACGGTGAGGTCTACGCCGTCGACTCCACGTGCACACACTATGGCGTGTCGCTCGGCGGCGGGATCGTGGTGGGGCACACCATCCGCTGCCCGGCGCACCACTCGCGCTTCGACCTGCGCACCGGCGAGGCGGCCGCGGCGCCCGCGCTGCGGCCAGCCGGGTGCTGGAACGTAGAGGTGCGCGACGGACGCGCGTACGTCACCGGCAGGCGGGAGCCCGCGCCTCCCGCGCACGCGTCGCCGTCGGCCGACGCGCCGCGATCGGTGGTGATCGTGGGCGCCGGCGCCGCGGGGACCGCGTGCGCGGAGATGCTGCGGCGCGAACGCTTCGCGGGCACGGTGACGCTGGTCGATGCCGGCGGCGACCCGCCGGTGGACCGCCCGAACCTCTCCAAGGACTATCTCGCGGGGACGGCGCCGGAGGAGTGGATGCCTCTCTTCCCGGCGGAGTTCTACGCGGAGCGCGGGATCGAGCTGGTGCTGGGCTCGCGGGTGACCGGAGTGGACACGGACGCCGGGAAGGTGCGGCTGATGAACGGCCGCACCCTGGACTACGACGCGCTCCTCCTCGCCACCGGCTCCGAGCCGGTCCGCCTCCCGATCCCCCAGCGGGAGGCGCCGCGCGTGCACTACCTGCGCACGCTGGCGGACAGCCGCGCGATCATCCGCGCGGCCGGCGAGGCGAAGACCGCGCTGGTGGTGGGCTCCAGCTTCATCGGGCTGGAGGTGGCGGCCTCGCTGCGCGCCCGGGGGCTCCAGGTGGCCGTGGTGAGCCAGGACGCGCTGCCGCTGGCGCGCGTGCTGGGGCCGGAGCTGGGCTGGATGCTGCAGCGTCTGCACGAGGACCACGGGGTGCGCTTCCACCTGAACGACGGCGTCGCCGCGGTGGGCGACGGGACGGTGACGCTGAAGAGCGGACCCACGCTCGATGCGGACCTCGTGGTGGTCGGCATCGGGGTGCGTCCGGGTGTCGCGCTGGGGAGCTGGGCCAAGCTGAAGGTGGAGAACGGAATCGTGGTCGACGAGCAGCTTCGCACCAGCGCGCCGCGGGTGTGGGCCGCGGGCGACGTCTGCCGCTGGCCCGACCCGTGGACGGGCACGCCCATCCGCTCCGAGCACTGGGTGGTGGCCCAGCGGCAGGGGCAGACGGTCGCCCGCAACATGCTGGGCCGCGCGGAGCGCTTCGCCGCCGCGCCCTTCTTCTGGAGCGCGCACTACGACGTGGTGGTCAGCTACGTGGGCCACGCCGAGAAGTGGGACGCGATCGAGATCGACGGCGATCCGCGCGCCCACGACTGCACCGCAGTCTATCGGAAGGGCGGCAAACCGCTGGCCGTCGCCACCATCGCCCGCGACCGCGCCAGCCTCCGCGTCGAGGCCGGGATGGAGGCCGGCGACCTCACTCGCGTAGAGGCGGCGATCCGCGGCGGCTGAGCGGGTATCCCGGACGAATCAAAATGAACCTTATCGAGGATCGGAAGACGACGATGGTGATGGCGACATCCTGCACGGCCGAGCGGCTGGAGCTGGACGGCGGAGCGCGCACGCGGCGCATCTTCGACGTGGACGCGGCGCAGGCGGAGATGGCGACGCTCCTCCGCCGCCAGCTCGCGCTCCTCGGCGAAGACGCGGAGCGCGAAGGGCTGCTGCGCACCCCCGAGCGCGTGGCGAAGTCGCTCGCGTGGCTGACCAGCGGCTACGCCACCGACGTGCGCGACGTGGTCGGCGAGGGCGTGTTCGCGGAGGCGCACGACAACATGGTCATGGTGCGCGACATCGAGATGTACTCGCTGTGCGAGCACCACCTCCTCCCTTTCTTCGGCAAGGTGCACGTCGCCTACGTCCCGGACGGCAGGATCATCGGGCTGAGCAAGCTGCCGCGCATCGTGGAGGTGTTCGCCCGGCGGCTGCAGGTGCAGGAGCGGCTCACCCAGCAGATCGCCGACGCCATCTGCGACGTGCTCCAGCCGCGCGGCGTGGGCGTGGTGATCGAGGCTTCGCACCTGTGCCTGATGATGCGCGGCGTGGAGAAGCAGAACTCGTCCACCATCACCAGCGCGCTGCGCGGCGTCTTCCGCGACGACGCCCGCACCCGCGAGGAGTTCCTGCGGCTGGCGCACCGCTGAACCGCATCTCACGCAGCGCGGTGGAGGCGCAGAGATGCTCGGTGGATTTCTCTGCGGCTCCGCGGCTCTGCGCGAGACCAATCTCAGCTTCGGAATCAAAAAACCAGGCTGGACGCCGCTTTCCTACCTGCAGCCTCATAATCCGCCACGCTTCGCAAAACCCTTTCAGGGCCGCTGGTTCGCATGTATATTCCCGCTTCCGGAGCGAACATTTCCGCGGGAGCGGCACCATGAAGAAGCAGAGCAGGTTCCTGGCCGCCGGTGTGCTGCTGTGCGGGGTCGTGGGATACCTGATGGTCACCGGGATGAAGGACTCGATGACCTATTTCCTCACGCCCGCCGAGCTCACGCAGCGGCTGTCGGCCAACCCGGCCTTCGCCGAGGAGGCGGGGGTGCGCGTGGGCGGACGGGTGGTGCCGGGCTCCGTGCGCTTCGACCAGAAGACGCTGGACCTGCGCTTCACCCTGGTCGACATCGAGACCGGTCGGCACCCCTTCCCCGTGCACTACCAGGGCCCGCTCCCCGACACCTTCCGCGAGGGGCGCGACGTGGTGGTGGAGGGGCGTTACCACGCCGGCCGCAGCATCGAGGCGACCAACGTGCTCACCAAGTGCGGCTCTCGCTACGAGGCCGCCGAGTCTGACTTCAAGGGCAAGCAATCGTGACGCAGATCGGCGAGGTCGCGCTCTGGCTGGCGCTGCTGGTGGCTGGCTGGGGCGCCGCCCTGGGCTTCTACGGCGGCCGCCGCGGGCGCGGCGACCTGGTGCTCTCCGCCGAGCGCTCGATGTTCGCGGTGTTCGGACTGCTGCTCACGACCGCGCTCGCGATCATCGCCGCCTTCCTTCGCAGCGAGTTCCGCTACAAGTACGTGGCCGGCTACTCCAACCGCGAGCTGGGGGTCTTCTACAAGATCACCGGCCTCTGGGCCGGGCAGACCGGGTCGCTGGTGTTCTGGGCGCTCCTGCTTTCGCTCTTCGGCTGCATCGTGGTCTTCCAGAACCGCCGCCGGAACCGCGAGTTCATGCCCTACGTGACCGGCACGGTGCTCACCGTGCTGGCGTTCTTCATGGTGGTGGTGGTGTTCGCCAGCAACCCGTTCGAGCTGATGAGCTTCGTGCCGCCCGACGGGCGCGGGCTGAACCCGCAGCTGCAGAACTACTGGATGACCATCCACCCGCCCACGCTGTACCTGGGCTTCACCTGCTTCACCATCCCCTTCGCCTTCGCGGTGTCGGCGCTGCTCTCCGGGCGGCTGGACACGCGCTGGATCACCACCACGCGGCGATGGACGCTGCTCGCGTGGTTCTTCCTGACCTGCGGCATCATCTTCGGGATGATGTGGGCGTACGTGGAGCTGGGGTGGGGCGGCTACTGGTTCTGGGACCCGGTCGAGAACGCCTCGCTCCTCCCCTGGCTCACCGGCACGGCCTTCCTGCACTCGGTGATGATCCAGGAGAAGCGCGGGATGCTGAAGATGTGGAACGTGCTGCTGGTGATGGCCACGTTCCTCCTCTCCATCTTCGCCACCTTCCTCACGCGCAGCGGGCTGATCGAGAGCGTGCACTCGTTCGCCGAGAACACGACCATCGCCTTCATCTTCCTGGGTTTCCTCAGTGCGCTGGTGCTGGTGAGCGCCGGGCTGGTGTGGTGGCGGCGGCACGCCTTCAAGGCCGAGAGCCGGCTGGAGAGCTTCCTGAGCCGCGAGGCGGCGTTCCTGGTGAACAACATCGTCTTCATCTCGGTGATGTTCGCGGTGCTCTGGGGGACCACCTTCCCGCTGATCAGCGAGGGGCTGCTGGGGCAGAAGATCCAGGTGGGGCCGCCCTTCTACAACCGGGTGAACGTGCCCCTCGGCCTGATCCTCCTCTTCCTGATGGGCGTCGGGCCGGTGATCGCCTGGCGCAAGGCCACGCCGCGCAACCTCAGGCGCAACTTCGCGCTGCCGCTGGGGATGGGCGCCGCGATGGGGATCGCGCTCCTGGTCGGCGGCGTGCGCCACCCGTACGCGCTGCTGACCTTCGCGCTCGCCACCTTCACCCTGACCACCATCGTGGTGGAGTTCTGGAAGGGGACGCGGGCCCGCGCGAAGATCGAGGGCGAGGGGCCTCACGTCGCGCTCCTGCACCTGGTCGAGAAGAACCGGCGGCGCTACGGCGGCTACGTGGTGCACGCGGGCTTCGTGATCTGCTTCTGCGGCTTCTCGGGGAAGGCGTTCAACGCCGAGAAGACGGTGGCGCTGCGGCCGGGCGAGAGCGTGTCGATCACCTCGCCCTTCGGCAGCGTGTACCAGCTCACCTACCAGGCGATGAGCTGGTACCCGGCCACCAACATGACCAAGCTGGTCGCCACGGTCGACGTGAAGCGCGACGGCCGGCCGGCAGGGATGCTGGCGCCGGAGAAGCGCGCCTACAAGCAGCGCGAGGAAGTGACGTCGGAGGTGGGGATCCGCCGCGCCTGGAACGAGGACCTGTACCTGATCATGGCCGGCGTCGCCGACCCCGACCGCTTCATGTCGGGGCAGGACCCGAGCCCGGTGGCGACCTTCAAGGTGCTGGTGAACCCGCTGGTGCCGTGGATCTGGCTGGGCGGCTTCATCATGGCGATGGGTACGCTGGTCGCCCTCTGGCCCGCGCCCGAGGCGGTGCGCGTGGCCGTGCGCGCACCGGCCCGCGGCCGCGTGCCGGCGCCGAGACCCGGGCTGGTGGGGGCATGAGGATGCGCGGGGCGCTGCTGCTGGCCCTCGCCGCCGCCGCCGGGCTCGGGGCGGCGGCGCCCGTTTGGGCGCAGGCCCGCACGCCGGCCACCGAGGCCGTGGCGCTGGAGGCGATCGGGCAGATCCGCTCGCCCTACTGCCCCGGGCTGATGCTGGAGGTCTGCCCCAGCCGGCAGGCCGACTTCCTCCGCGACAGCATCCGCACCATGGCGGCCGAGGGTCAGTCGGCGCCGCAGATCGTGGAGCGGGTGGTGGCCGCGCACGGCGAGCAGTACCGCGCGCTGCCCAAGCGCAGCGGCGCGGGGATGTGGGCGTGGGTGATGCCGCCGCTGGTGCTGCTGGTGGGGCTCGCGCTGGTCGCCTGGCGCATCGCGCGGCTGCGGCGCGTACGCGCTGGGGTCGTGGAGCCCGCGGCGTCGCCGCTCTCGGACGACGAGCGCGCGCGGGTGGAGGCGGCGCTGCGCGGCTTCGACCGCGAGGAGGTGGCGCCGTGACGCTGCTCCTGCTCGCCGCGCTGCTCGCGTCCGCCGCGGGGCTGCTGGTGATCGGCCCCATCCTGGCGCGCCGCACCGCCGTCGTGGCCGACGCGGCGCCCGGCTCGCTGCTGGACGCGGAGGCCCGCCGGCGCGCCACGCTGGCGGCGCTCAAGGACCTGGAGTACGACTTCTTGGGCGGCAAGCTGGACCAGGCCGACTACCAGGCGCAGCGCGACCGGCTGGGGCACGAGGCGGTGGCCGCCATGCGCGCCGCCGAGGCCGCGCAGGCCGAGGCGGGCGAGGGGGTGGTGGACGGCACCGTGGGCGCGCACGAGTCGGTGACGCACGGCTGCGGCTTCGTTAACCCGGCGGCCAGCCGCTTCTGCGCGGGGTGCGGGAAGCGGCTGCGGTGAGCGCGCCCGCCGCGGCGCCCGTGATCGAGGCGCGGGGGCTGGAGAAGTGGTACGGCCCGCTCCCGGCGGTGCGCGGGATCGGCTTCTCCCTGGCCCGCGGCGAGTTCCTCACCGTCTTCGGGCCGAACGGGGCGGGGAAGACCACGCTGCTGCGCCTCCTCTGCGGTGCGGTGCGCCCCACCCGCGGCGCTGTGACCGTCGGCGGCCAGGAGGTGGCGGCGAGCGACACGGCCCGCCGGCGCATCGGCCTGCTCTCGCACCAGACCTTTCTCTACCCCGGCCTCTCGGCGTCCGAGAACCTGGACTTCTACGCCCGCCTCTACGGCCTGCCGCGGCGGCGCGAGGTGGTGGACGAGGCGCTCCAGTCCGTGGGCCTGCGCGAGCGCCGCGCCGACCGGGTGCGCACCTT
>DASYJZ010000044.1:0-4600 GCA_035995965.1 Longimicrobium sp.
CAGTGGATGCTCGCCGACAGCGAGACCGACCGCTACGCGGCCCGCCAGGTGACGTACGACGCCGCGTGGCGCCTGGACCAGGGCGAGCGTGTGACCCGCGAGGCGGCGATGGCCAAGCTCTTCGCGACGGAAGCCGTGGGCCGCGTGGCCGACCGGGCGGTGCAGCTCTTCGGCGGCCAGGGGGTGATGGAGGAAGGCCCCGTGCAGCACCTCTACCGCGACGTGCGCGTGATGCGCATCTACGAGGGCACCAGCGAGATCCAGCGCCTGGTGATCGCGCGGGAGCTGCTGAAGAGTCATTAAGCCGTCATGAAACGCGAATCGCCGCACGGCGAGCTGCGTCCCGGTACGTGGGGCGCGGATGCCCCGATCGTCCGCCTCTGCGTTGCCATCGCCGGGCCGACGCGTGTAAATCGCTGCGCTCTCCGACAGGCCCTTTTCGGCCCATGTCTTGCGGATGAAGCAGCGTTGCCGCCCCGAACGGTGCGATCGGTTCAGCTCCGGATCCCCAGCTCGGCTTCCCTTCCGCAATCCCTGTCCAGCCGCTTTCCCGCCGGCACCGCCGGCTTCAGATGCTCGCACCCCTTCATCTCGCGAGACGATCATGTCGACGCCGACACCGCGGAGAGCCCCTACCCACCTGGATTTCTTCCGCCACGTCCTGAGGTCCATCGACAAGCTCCCGGCGAAGTCCCGGCCGGGGCTGATCGGCGTGATCCTGTTCATGCTGCTGTCGATGGTGGCCCTGAACGTCCTCGGCGGGCAGGCCTCGGTCGTCGTCGGCCTCCTGGGGATCGCCGGCGCGATCGTGGTGATCGCCACCGCCGGGCGCTACGCCCCGCTCCTGGTGGTGATCCTGCTGGCGTTCTGTATCTCCATCATCTACCTCAACCGGCAGCCGGCCTCCGAGTTCGCTCCCACTGTGGTGGAGGCCCGTGACCCCAGCCGCGTCGCGGTCAAGCAGGCGGGAATCGTGGGGAAGGAGACCGTCGACGACTCCGCGCTCGTCTCGGGGAACATCCGCTTCCGCGACACGCACGCCGCGGTGCAGGGAGCGTTCGTGGATGTCGAGGGCTACGGGGATGTGTGGGACACGACCGACGTCAAGGGCTTTTTCGCGATCAAGGTGCCGCGCCGGGTCATCAAGCTGCACCGTGACTCGGTCACCCTCGCCATCCAGACTTCGCGCACGGACCTGTTCAATGCGCCCTTCGACGGGCGCCCGTTCGGGATCACGCTCGAGCCGCTGCCGGCCTCGGTGGCCGGAGCGCCACCGCGGGCCGAAGCATACGTCTTGTTCGCCGCCTTCCACGGGGGGTCACCGGAAGGGTGGACTCCACCCGCCACGGTCGGCGGGCAGGAGGGCTTCCATGCACGCCTGGTGCTGGACAGCGTGAAGACCGTCCAGGACGGCAGTGTTTCGGACACCTACTGGCGTTTCGACGTCAACGTCAACGACGTGCACGCCATCACCATCCCCGAGCGCGCCTACGACCAGAGTAGCGGGCGGAACCTGCTCCACCTCGCGGGAGAGGTGACCGTCGACCTGCCTCGCGCCTCGCCGTTCCTGATCCACATCCGGGGGTTGCGGGACGCCTTCATCGGCGTCCACCAGATCAACGGCTTCCAGTTCGTGGACGGCGCATCGCTGCCCACGGAGCAGCCGGTCCACCGCCAACTCCTGGTGGAGCACGAGACCGACCGCGGGAAAGGAGAGTTCATCTTCTACTATACGCTCGTCCGCCGCGGCACTCCGAACATCCGGCCAAGCTCCGGTGCTGGCGTCGCGGCCGCGCTGGGTTGATTTCTTTTGATTTTCGTCTCACAGCCCTGCCGGCAGCCGCGTCGGACCTAGCTCGTCGACGCGGCGTGGCGGCAGCGGCAGCGTGTCGGCCGTGACCGGGCCGACGGGCGACGCGCCGGCGTCGCCGAGCACGCGGTCGGCGTAGCCGTTGGCGGGATCGCCGCCGGCGCGGCGGATCCGGGCGACGGTGCCGATGCCGCGGTTGTAGGCGTGCAGCGCCATCTCCACGTCGTCGCCGTAGAAGCGCAGGAGGCGGCGGAAGTAGCGGAAGCCGAGGCGCAGGTTGGTGTCGCGGTCGTACAGCCGCTCGCGGGTGATGCCGGGCTGGAGCTCGGCCGCGGTGGGGAGCATCAGCTGCGTGAGCCCGATCGCGCCGACGGGGCTCAGCGCGCGCGGGTCGAACGCGCTCTCGACGCGCACCAGGCGGAACGCCAGCCTGGTGTCGACCCCCTCGGCCCGGGCGGCGCGCTCGATGGCGTCCGCCATCTCCCTCCCGATCCCGTACTGCCTCGCGAACGCCTGCACCTCGCGGTCGCGCGCCTCGGCCGCGCGGACCTGCGCCACCGCGCGCGCCACCGCCCGCGACGCGCGGACCAGCCCGTGGCGCGTGGGCGGCAACGCGACCAGCAGCGCCGCGACGATCAGCCCGACCCAGCCCCGCTGCCCCAGCCGCAGCGGTGGAAGCGTACGGCGCGTGCGACGGGTTCGCGTGGAGCTGCGGCGTTTGCGGCGTCGGGCCAAGCAGGGACTCCGTGGAGTGCGGTGACGCGACAAAGCTAATCGCATCCCGCGCTCGGGTCACGGGGATTCGCACGAAGACGCGAGACGCCGGGGTCCTGCCTCTCTGCGTGACCGCCGTTCAGGGGTTCAGGCGATTCAGCGAGGCGCGCAGCTCCACCGCGAGGGCAGCGTCGCCGCCGACGATGGCCTCCCAGGTGAGCTCGATCCCCTTCCGCTTCCCCTTCGGCACCAGGTGGAGGCCCTCGGGGGTGATGGTCAGCGTGTAGACGGTGTCGCCGACGGTGAGCTCACGCTTCAGCGGCTTGTCGAGCGGGGTGGGCATCAGCGGCTCCCGTTGACGGCGGCGGCGCCCCGCGGCGCCAGGCAGCGGACGTCCTTGGGGCCAGGGTCCAGCACGAGCTGGTCGATCACCAGGCGGACGCCGTGCACCAGCTCGGCGTTCCGCTCGGCGCATTTCAGCGCGCCGAAGCCCGCCACGCTGCCGAACAGCCCCACCTCGCCACGCTCCACCGCCACGCGTACGCGCCCCGCGCCGATCGACGGCTCCGCGGCGAGCCGCGCGTCGACCTCGCGCACGATGCGGGCGTCTTCGCTCGCGCGCGCGGCGATCTGCGCCGGGGTGTCCTTCGGCTTCTGGTTGAGGAAGCCGCACCCCGCCATCGCCATCATCAGTACGGCCGGCGGCACCCGCCGCAGCCGCGCCCTCCATCCGGATCTATGCAAGCGTCTCCACGCGGGCTGACGAAACTTTCCGCCCCTCTTCGGCGTTCCAGATAGCCAGGAAGCGAGTCCCGGCAAGGCCGGGGCTCGCAATCGGCAGGCCACCTCGGCTCCGCGCCCGGCGCCAGGCCGGCGCCGCCCTCAGCTCCAGGACCCATGCCCCGCTACTTCCAGCTCACGCGCAAGCACAGCTACGCGCTGCTCTTCGCCCTGCCGCTGCTCGTGCTGTACGAGCTCGGCGCGGCGCTGATCGCCGGCCCCACGCAGGGCCTGCGGAACGGCGCCGACGTGCTGCTGCGCACCCTGCTGGCGACGGGCGGCGTGCACAGCACGCTGGCGTTCACCGCCATCCTGGTGGTCGGCGCGGTGATCCTGGTGGTACGGGAGCGGCGGCGCGAGCAGGTGCCGCTGAAGGCCGGCGTGTTCGCGGGGATGATGGTGGAGAGCGTGCTGTACGCCATGGTGTTCGGCACCGTGGTCGCCTCGATGACGGGCTGGGTGCTCGGCGGATGGCGGCTTGCGGCGGACCCGGCGGGCGCGGGCGGCAAGCTCTCCGCGGCGGACGGGCTGGTGCTGTCGCTCGGCGCGGGGTTCTACGAGGAGCTGCTCTTCCGGGTGCTGCTGGTGGGCGGGCTGCTGGCGGTGTTCAAGAGCTCGGGGGTGGGGAAGACGGCGGGGCGGATCTGGGCCGCGGTCCTCGCCGCGCTGCTGTTCTCGGCCTTCCACTACATCGGCCCGTACGCCTATCCGCTGGAGCTGGGCTCGTTCACCTTCCGCTTCCTGAGCGGGCTGGCGCTGAACGCGCTGTTCATCACCCGCGGCTTCGGCATCGCCGCGTGGACGCACGCCCTCTACGACGTCTACGTCCTCGTGCTGCACCGCGGGGGGTGAGGACTCGCTTCGCTCGCGGCTGCGGCGGATTGTTGACGTGCGCGTCCGCGGCGGGCCCCCTTCGCCCGCAGCCGCCATCATTCCCCACGGTGTCATCCTGAGGCGCGGTCCCGACGTGCCGTGCCTTCGCGCAGGTGACGGCAGCGCCGTGAGGATCTAACCGCGGCCGCCACGTGGCCCTGGGCGGAAGCCGCACGGCCTCTGCGGATGCGACCGTCCGACGGACGCGAGCCCGGCACTGGCGCCGCTATCGCGCCCAGGTCTCGCGGTATCCCGGGCTAGAGCGGGTTGCGAATGAGTTCGGAGTCGCCCGCGACTCAGCGCCCTCTCCGGCTCGCCAAGGCTCGCCACCTCTCCCGTACCGGGAGAGGTTGAATTCCCCGGCGCCTGCGCGACCTCCAACCGGCGGCGCTGGGGCGGTCTTCGCACGGCCGCTCGCAGGCT